>JAHKAT010000322.1 GCA_018825925.1 Bacteroidota bacterium
ACTCGAGAAAAGCCCTACCTTTCCTAGTGGCAAACCGTTAGCTGCAAGGTTAGACGACCACCCGACACCTAATCAGGACAATAAAAAGAATGAAACAGAGTTTACCTGACTATAAATTGAGAAATGATAAAGCGAATTTATAGACACTTTTCTAAGCCGACAAATTTGGCTATTTTAAATGGCGTTTTAATAGCAATTTTAATTGCCTTCAATATTTACTTTCAAGCCTTTTGTATCCCGACAACTTGGACAATCATTGCCCTTGTAGTTTGTTTTGCTAATACTATACTTTACCCCATTCTTGACAAGACCAAATTCGCACCCTTGACAAGTTTCATAAACGGAATAACACTTTTCGTTTTTATTTACTGTGTTATTTTCCTCGAACATATGAACTTGCTCGGACTTGTTATGATTATTGTCGGACTTGGCTTGGTGACATTTATTCCGCACTTTTTTATAATCCAACTGATATGGAAAAATTTAATTAAACCGACAGTTAGGGCTTCAAGATACTATTTCTTGACAGCCATAATCTTGTGCATCGGGGCAGTTATATACATTGGACAAGACTACAAGAAAGCAATTAATTCTATTGAGAAATTCAAAGCGAGCAATTACACAGAACTTGACAAGAATTTTATGACTGAAAAAATACTTGGAATGCACTTTATCTACCATACAAGATTTTGTGAGTTTGACGGTTGGCGACCACCAAAGCATGAACCTATTATGGTAATTGGTATGTGGTTTAATGACAGACTTGACCCATTGAAAGTGGACTTAAAAACTCGCCTTGAACTTTATAAAAAGTTTTTTCCAGACAATAAATATAAATTTGACTGTAGTTGCGGAATTGAATATAAACAAGACTATCACAATGACGACCTTTGGAAGAAGTAGAAACCCAGCAGCTAACAGGCGTTTGGCAAAAAAGCGGGTTCAGTGCTTAAATGAAGCATTAAGCTTCGTATCAACTTCAGTGCTGGCAGACAGTTTAGTGCTTCGAAATCCGCTTCTTCGCCAAGCGCCAAAACGTTAACTGCAAGTAAATAGAATGGCAAAAATATTGACCTTAATTCTTTCTTTAAGCATGTTCGCACTTGCTTGTGGAAATCAATTTGATAATAATACAACAGGAAATGATTCTTTTGAAAAATATCATGAATCGCTTCCTTCAATTTCGTTGCCTTATCAATTTTCATCAACGGATTTACCTAAAAGTGACTTTGAAAACAATCCACCATATTCCATTTCATCATTTAACAAATTCAAATTTTCTGAAGATCAACGTGTTTGTCTTGGGAAATTGGTTAATGAGGACTATTTCATCCATTTAAATTGTGTAAAGGGTGATTATGGTTGGGTTCCTCTCATAAGTGTTTATGGTGAGAATGGAATTAAAAAACAAAGTATAAATCCATTCATGAATGCCGGCATGGGAATAGGGTATTTAAGTGTGGAGCATGTTACAATAAACACCAACCTAGATATTGAAGTTATTGACTCAACTTGGCAATCTGAACTAACAGAAGATGGAGATGATGAAATTGAAGGGACAAAAAAATTGATTGTATCCAGAAGGAAAATTGAGTTTGATAAAAATAAAGGTCAATATAAAAACCAGTAAAAACCAGCAGTTAACAGGCGCTACTAAAAATAGGGCCACGTGGTTGTACGAGAAAAGGGCCCTACTTTTAGTAGCGCCAGAACGTTATGCCCAATGCTAAAGACAGACGTATGAAATTTAAAATGACATATACTTTATTGACTATTTTATCCTTGTTCGGTTTAACAAGTTGCGGACAGAAATCTATAACTATTCCAAAGGAATTTGTCGAGACTGTTCCACCGAAAGCAGGGAGTCCCGAATGGTATCCATTAAACTATTCGCAAAATGAATTTGGGGTAAAAATTGTAGATGGGAAACTTGAGATTAAGAAAATGGATGAAGTCAATAAATGCGAACTAAATATTTCAAACGGCAAACTCATAGGTGTTAACAGAGGCGAATGGGGTGGAACATTAACCTTTGTTTCAATAGACACGACAAAAAGTAAAGTCGAAATTAAACGCGGAAACATAAAATTCATTTTCACTTTTAAAGACAAAATTTACTTTATTGAAGGACTTGCACATATGGGATATAGTGGTGGTGCAATATTTGAACTTGACACAACTGACAATAGATTCACTTATAGTAAACTTGTCGACTTTGATGATGCACCTGAGGCTTTTACAATTTACGAAGACAAATTCTTAATTGCTACCCACGAAAGGTTTTATGTTGTTAAGGACTTTATGAAAGAACTTATTTTCCAAGACACCTTTTGGAGCAGTTTATACCCAAATTCAATTGCTGTACTTGACGACAAAAACGTGTTTTTAGGAATGAGAAGCGGAATAGTTAAACTTGACCTAACTACCAAGACATTAAAATTCTACAAGAATGACAAATAAAAGCACTGGGCATAACAGCACCTACCCAAAAGGCGGGGTTTCGTGTTCCAAAGACAGTTTTGGGGTTAATGAAAGTTTAGTTTTTCAAATCAAGTTTTGTGGTAAAACGCCCGCCCTTCGGGTAGCTGCAAACCGTTATGCTTCAGTAGCAACACCCACAAATGATTAAAAAATTAATATTCCCAGTTTTTTATTGCTTGATCTTCCTTTCAGTGTCTTGTGGAAATCGCGTAGACAATATCAGGGTAAATGGTATTGCACCGATGCCGGATGA
>JAHKAT010000323.1 GCA_018825925.1 Bacteroidota bacterium
ACACGATATCTGTAAGAACTGGAGTATCCTCATTGGTGGCATTGCTATCATTGTTCGCCACTGGTGCATCATTCACTGGCGTAACGGTCACAAAAATTGTATCGTTGACACAGATCTTAGGTAAAGGGAAACCGTCATCACATATTTCCACTATAACGGTATCTGGTCCAAAATAATTTGCAAAAGGTGTATAAGTATAATCACCGTCTGCCGTTATTAAGATGGTTCCATGGCTCGGATTTCTCAATGGTGTAGTTGTTACAACGAGGTTTCCGTCTACATCAAAATCCCCTACGTCCGTCAAATCACCAGTAAAAACTGAATCTTCTTTTACAGAAATGAACTCATTGTCCAAAACTGGACCATCATTCACACAAGTCACCTTAACTTTAATACTTGCAATATTTGAGGTAGCTCCCGTGTTGTCTTTTACATTGTATGCTAAAGTAGCTGTTCCACAAAAATTCAAAGCGGGAATAAAAGTCAATTCACCAGAGGCATTTACCGACCATTCTCCTTCAATAGTTGTTCTAGTCGACTGTGGTCCTGCTACACCAATATTTAAATCAACTGTTGATGGGTCTATCGAACCATCTGGATCAGAATCATTCGTTGTAATAAAGAATGAGACTTGATTGTCTTCTAAAATTGTAACAGAATCCGATACTGCTACAGGCGGAAGTGTGGCACTAATTTGAACAAAGATGGTGTCATTAACACAAATAATTGGTGTTGGCGTTCCATCATCACAAATTTGAACTACAACCATATCATTACCAGTGAATCCTGAGGCTGGCGTGTAGGTAAAAGTACCATCAGCACTTATCAATATAGATCCATTGGAAGGGCCAATTAATGGTGTAATGTTAACGACCAAATTTCCATCCACATCGTAATCTCCTACATCCGTTAAATCACCTCCAACTGAATTATTCGTAGAGGTTGTTATAAATTCATTGTCCAAAACAGGAGCATCATTCACTGCATTAACAGTAATGGTTAAGGTGGCTACATTTGAGGACAATCCCAAATTATCATTAACTCTGTATGTTACGGTTGCCGTCCCATTAAAATCAAGTGTTGGTGTATAGGTTACAACACCTGATGAATTTGCAGTCCAAGTACCAAATGCATTTGAAAAAGTAGACTGTATACCCGAAGAACTCGGATCCAAATCAACTGACGCTGGATTTATCGTTCCGTCAAAATCCGAATCATTGCTAACCACTGTTGTTAAAACGGGAATATCTTCATTCGTAGTGTTACTATCATCGTCGGCAAAAGGAGCGTCGTTTACTGGCGTTACTGTAACAAAGATAGTGTCATTAATACAGATTACCGGTGCGCCATTATCGCAGACACTGATTACCACTGTATCCGAACCAAAGAAGTTAGGATTCGGTGTATAGGTAAAATTACCAGCCGCATCTATAAAAAATGTTCCGTTAATTGGTGCCTTCACTGGTGTGGTGACCGCAGTTAACGGTCCTTCGGCATCACTGTCATTTAACAATATATTGCCTGACACAGGAGTATCTTCAGGAGTTGACACAGGATCATTTACAACGATAGGTGCATCATTCTCAGAAGTAACTGTGATAAAAATGGTGTCATTTATACATATAGCAGGCAATGGAGTACCATCGTCACATATTCTTACTACTACAGTATCGTTTCCAAAAAAGTTGGTAGCGGGTGTATACGTATATACTCCGGCGGCATCCACAACAAAAACACCATTAGATGGAGGTCGAACTGGCGAAGTATTTACAACCAAGTTACCATCTACATCAGTATCATTCGATGTAATATTTGCTGTATATGGCGTGTCTTCTACAACCGTAATATTTTCATTTACAATGATTGGGGCATCATTTACCGGAGTAACTGTTACAAAAATCGAATCATTGATGCATATAATTGGCGTTCCATTATCGCAAACTGAAATCACAACAGTATCTTTTCCATTGAAATTTGAATTTGGTGTGTAGGTGAACCCGCCTGCAGCATTTATAACAAAAAGACCATTGCTAGGTGCTTTAACAGGAGAAATGGTAGCAGTTAATGGCCCCTCGACATCGCTATCATTTAACAAGATATTTCCAGAAACCGGTGTGTCTTCTTGTGTTGAAACTGGGTCATTGTTGACTATCGGAGCATCATTTACTGGTGTTACCGTAACAAAAATGGTGTCGTTTCTACAAATCGAAGGTAGTGGAGTCCCATTGTCGCATACTTGAACAACCACCGTGTCTTTACCAAAGAAATTAGCTGCTGGAGTATAGGTATAAGCTCCTGCTGAATTTACAACAAATACACCATTCAATGGCGGCTTAACTGGTGTTGTATTGACAAACAAGCTTCCGTCCACGTCGCTATCGTTAGCGGTAACACTTCCACTAGATGGAGTGTCTTCAACCACTGTAATATTTTCATTCACAACAACTGGCGGATCATTTACCGGAGTTACATTGATAACAATTTTTGCCGAATTCGACTTGAGACCAGAATTATCATCAACGGTATAAAATATACTGGCTTCGCCATTGAAATTTAAAACCGGAGTAAACATGACCAATCCAGAGGCATCAACTAACCAAGATCCCTGTGCATTCGAAAAAGAAGTTTGTTTGCCCGGAGTAGCTGGATCTAAATCTACAGAAGATGCAACAATTAATCCATCTACATCTGTATCATTTGCCACAACATTAATCGACGCAAAATTGTCTTCCAACACAGTAGTAGTATCATTATTAGCTACTGGCGGGGTTAAATCATCGTCGATTATCGTAATTGTGACCTGTTGGGTACCACTTTCAACAGCACCATTACCGCCCGTAACATTTGTAATGTCTATTACAGCTGATTCGTTTCCTTCATAAACAGCATCATTGGTTGGAGTCAAAGTAATCGTGCCCGACAAAGAGCCGGCTGGTATTACTATCGTTGTGCTAGAAACCGTGTAATCTACTCCATTGGATGCGGTCCCAGTTAAGGTAAGCGTTATGGTGGTTGCAGTAGCTGCCGCTACAGACAGGTTTGCAGTGATCGTAACAGGACTTCCTGCGTTTTCAGCAATACTTGTTGTTCCGCTTAAGGTAACCAAAGGAGGGCAGCTTCCCAAAGGAGAAATCACCGCATTCGGATTTTGAGTTGAAGTACAACCCGCAACAGTAATTCTCAAACCACTGTAATTTCCTACAGGCACAGAGATAGATGCTGTGTTGCTGGAGACATTAACCCCCGTAAATGAACCCGTATTATGAACTATAGTATAACTTCCATTTGCAACATTAGTGAATGACAGATTTATTGTACCGTTTCCACCACAAACAGACGGATTATTCGTAGAACTTATGGCAATGGTCGGAGTTGGAGGATTCGACAAGGCTACTGGACCTGGTATTGTGTTGTTTGAAGCACAGCCTAAACCATTCGTACTAAAGTTCGTATAAGTTCCAGCTGTGAGGCCCGTTATGATTATAACTCCACTTCCATTTGAAGAAAAGACTCCATTGGTCGGTACTCCATTTTTTGTATAATTAACAGTATAAGACTGATTATTGGCTAATCCCGTTAAACGTATCGTGCCTTCAGAACCTCCGCAAGTAGTAGGGTTTGTTGATGTTCCAAGAGCTATTGTAGGTGGATTAATGACTGTAACATTTACCGTTTCATTTAATGTATTATTACAAGATCCATCAAATGGCGATTTTATCGCCCGAACCCCAATAACAGCATTTGCCGTTAAATTAAAGGTGGATAGTGTGATCGTACCTCCAGTTCCCATTACTGATGAGCCTGTGATTGCTCCTAATGTATTGTTAAACAATTGGTAAATAATATTTGCTTGCGAATTAACTACTTGTACATTTGTTAAAGGGGTTCCTGTACAAACTGAGGCATTATCTGGATTAACCACAAGTGTTGCACTTGGTGGCAAACATACTACCGGAGTAGGATCTTGTGCCAAACTTCCACACGTAGAACCATTTGTAGACCTTGCCGTAATGGTTGCGCCAGTGTATAAAACAGGATCGATCAAAGTAATACCCCAATTACCACCAGAAACGGTAACACTAGCCACTGATGTTTCTGCAAAATCACGGTACATAATAATTCCATCAATATACAATGTCACTAGATCACCATTTACTCCGGTTCCGTTTATCACTAGATCTGTTTCTATTAATGAACTAGGCGTTATAGTGACAACATTTGTATTTTGACCAGCAACCAAAACTCCTGGAGAAGGCCCACTTTGTGTTTTACATGCATTCGAGTTTGTCGCTCGCGCAGTAATTGTGCTACCTGCAGCAATACTTATTCCCGTCGAAGCTGTCCAAACGCCACCATTTACTGTGGTCGTACTTCCTTCAATTATACCATTTTCAAATACCTGAATTATCGTTCCATTCGCTTCTGTTGATGTACCACTTACAGATGTAACTCCCGAAGGGCCTGCGCAATAGGTTCCAGTAATGGTTGGTGTACTTGTTACACCCCCTTCAACCGTCTTTGATGCAGAAAAGGGAGAAGCACATTTTCCTGATCCTACGGCAATTGCTTTAACAACTTCACAGCCCGAAAAAAACAATCCATTGATTGTCCACGAACCTCCACTAGTAGTATTTACTCTACCAATTTCAGCATTGTTCTTGTACAAAATCACCAATGTTCCAGCTACATTATCTGGAGATGCTACCGATCCAGAAACGCTTGTTGTAGAAGTAGTGATGGTTGTAGCTATTGTTGGTACACCTGAACTTCCTGCATTTCCTATACAAATCCAAACTGGAGTCGATTCGCACTTTCCTGGCGATTGCGCAGTGATATAATATGCACCTGTAGACATACATGGACCACCAGTGGTGCAGCTTGTGGTAGATCCTGAACCTCCACATTTCCATAAAAAGTTATCCGTATTTGGAGACAATATACTAGGGGTTGAGGTGGATGTAACCGTATTTGGTCCTGCATTCCACTGCGTCCCAGCTTGTGCAGCTTGTAATACCCCAGCCGCATTATAAACTCGTATGGTGGCACCAGCATCGGGCGAGTGACCTTGAATCGCTCTACTTCCAGCACATTCAGATGCACTCGTTATAGGCGGTGTACATGTTTGGCCGACCACTTTGGTATTGTTACAATTGGTGCCTGACTCAAACTCACCGGTTGCACGCGCCGTTGCCCTAACTGTTTGTCCCGCCACTAAGGCTGGAGAAACAGTAATCGAATAAGTTCCAGCTGCCGACACAGTTAAAGTACCTCGTTGCACATTGTCGACATAAATTCTCAAAACCGTATTGGCGGTTGTTTCAGTAGTAGTAACGCTTACAGAAGTTGCCCCAACTTGTATAGGGGTATTGTTAATGGTCGGACAATCTGAATAGGTACAAATTGTTGCACTATTCGGTGGACAAGGAGGCTGATTATTAATAACCTCTAGAATACAAGATTCAAAACTACCGCAAAGTCGATCATCCACCCCAGCAATGTCAGAAATAGAATTTGGGTTACATACCGTTGATTTGTCAGCAGCCATATTATCCACTACCGCGTATCGCAGAGGACTCGATTGATTAATCCCGAAAATCGAAGTTAAGTCAGCCCAATCTACATAAAAATCTAAGAAAAAGTTGGTCTGTGAGCAAACATTAGAAGCCGCAACAGACTTTTGTATACGATCTGGTCCATACGATTTGACTAAACTAGAGCCACATGGTAAATCGTGGTTATAAATTCGAACACCAAACTTAGTAGCCAAAACAATTTCAATTTCAAAACCAGGATTATTGGCTGAATAGGTTCCCACATCAGCAGGACCCATTAAACCATCCGTATCAATAAATATAGAGTATGATTTTGCATTAGGCGCAATACTAGCCATACGCAATCTAAACAACCAATGAGTTGCATTACTGAAATGCAAAGATGGGTATTGACTTTTAGTTGAGTCCTCCACGAAATCCGTAAAACCACAAGTTGGCCCCCTACTCAAATCAGAATTTGGTTCAACACTGTATGGAAGTAGCCGCTTGTACGCAATTTCACTATTCAACAAATCGTTTGTCCCAAAACCAGCAGTTGTCGTAGAAACATAACCATCACCGTTCGGATCCAATACACCAACAGAGGCACCTGTCGCCGACTGAACTATCAATCCAGGAGTTTGAGCCTGAAACAAGAATGCAGTAGACAGAAAAGCTATCACCAATGTAACTGACAAACTTGGTTTTTTGGGTAAAAATCTTATCATCTGTATGTTATTTTTCATTAAAATATTAAAACACAATAAAAGCAAGTCTACAGACTCAACTTTAAAATCATTCTTCAAAATAAAATGGAAAGTTTTTGTCAATCAAAACAAAACTTAATTAGAAAGTAGCTTTTAAATTGTAGCTAAGTCCCTCACAATTTACTTTTTACAGAACCAATGTAATACATTAGAACCAATTATGCAATAACTTAAATCTGTTATAATAGCAAAAAGGCACTCATA
>JAHKAT010000324.1 GCA_018825925.1 Bacteroidota bacterium
AATTGATTCATTAGTGTCGACTTTCCAACATTTGGACTACCTACTATATTTACAAAACCCGCCTTGTGTGCCATAATCAAAATTGAGGGTGCAAAGATAGGGTATTTTTTTGGAGCAGAAGTAGGCAAGTATAAACTAGCTAGTCAGATGTTTAAACAGTTAAAGCCATACTCCCTTTAAACAACCTTAGATTGCTCGTCTAAAATAGAACGAACGGCACTGTCGTATTCGTTTTTTGTTTTTGCCTTTTTAATTTTCCGCAGTACTTGAAGGCTATCCTCCAAGCTTGCGCCGAAATACTCCCAATAGGACAGCATTTTTTGATGAACCGCCTTGGTGCCTGATAATGCTTTCTCAAACTCGTCGTATAATTCGGATTGAAAATTGTACAAACGTTCAAATCTATCTTTAGGATATTCTGTTGTATTGGCCTTAATCATACTTGGCAAAAATGGGTCTGAAATCAAACCTCTACCTATCATCCAATGGTCAATTTCCGGAAACATTTCCAGACGACTTTTATATTCAAGAACAGATGTAATGTCTCCGTTGTAGTATATTTTATGTTTGGTTTTATTCAAGCAATTTTGAAAAGAAACCAAGTCTACGTCACCTTTGTAGAGTTGTTTGCCTATCCGAGCATGAATCGCAATGTTTTTAATTGGAAATAAATCCAAAATGGGAAACACATCCAAAATCTCCTTGGGATGATTGTAACCCATTCGCATTTTCATGGAGACAATGATGTCCGATTCGTTGTGAACACGCTGTAAGATTTGTCGAATTCTTTGAGGATCGTCAATCAAACCAGAACCCATTTTTCGGTTAATGACCATGGGATAGGGACAACCTAAGTTCCAATTCAACTCTTTATAACCTAGTTTTTGAACATACTTCGTCACAAATAAAAACTCATCTGCGTCATTGGTCATTATTTGGGGGATGACCTCTATAGTTGTATTGTTTTTAAGCAATAAATCTCGCTCATAAACAGGCTTGATTTCCATTTTTCCATTCAACCGAATGTAGGGCGAATAGTAGGTGTCAATTCCTCCGAAGTACTTTTGAAATGCATTTCGAAAGCGATAGTCAGTAAAACCTTGCAAGGGTGACGATAAAAGAACGGAATTCACGAAGTATTGTTTTTACTTAAAATCCAAGTCTCTAGAATCAATTCTATCCACTTGTTTTTTCATTTTTTTCTGAATCACTTTGAAATGATGTTCGTCTTCTGGAGTCACCAGTGTGATTGCTTCTCCATTAGTTTCAGCTCTACCCGTTCTACCAATTCGGTGTATAAAATCTTTCGGAGATCTTGGCAATTCGTAATTGATTACAAAGGGTAAGTTAACGATATCAATTCCTCGTGCCAACAAATCAGTAGCCACCAAAACGCGGACTGATCCATTTTTAAATGCTTCTATTGTAGAAGTTCGGGCTCCCTGACTTTTGCGACTGTGAATTGCTTGTGCCTTAATGCCGTTGCTTCTCAATTTATCACTCACCAAATCACATTGATACGCCGAAGAAGTAAAAACAAGTACTTGTTTCATCGATTTACTCTGAATAAGATGACGCAATAAAGGTCCGCGTTTATCGAGCTCCACAGAATAAGCCGTTTGCTGAATCAGATCTAAATTTTGTTCTTCGCTTTCTATTTTGATTACCTCTGGTTCATGAAGTAGAATTCCTTTGATTTCTTCGATTTTCTCACTCAAAGTGGCAGAAAAAAGTAAATTTTGACGTTTTTTTGGCAAAAAGGAAAGGATTTTGTCCATTTCATCCTTAAACCCTACGTTCAACATTTTATCCGCTTCATCCAAAATCAACATGGTTAATTGCTCAAAATGCAAGGCGTTGGATTCTTTTAATTCGATTAATCTACCAGGGGTGGCAACTAGCACGCTCACTTGGTTCATTTTCATCATTTGCGGATTGATGGAGGCTCCGCCAAAAACAGCCATGGACTTAAAAGGAAAATCTACATGCTGCCCAAATTGATTGAAAACAGTTTCTACTTGTATCGCCAACTCTCTAGTAGGCACCAACACTAAAACGCGAATGTGTCGATTTTTGGCAGAAGGCAAATCTTTTAGATTCATTAAAGTAGGCAAAACATAACTGGCTGTTTTTCCAGAACCGGTTTGCGCAATCCCCATCAAGTCTTTCTTACTCAAAATCACAGGAATGGCCTGCTGTTGAATCGGATACGGAGCTTTGTAGTTCAGATTAAGCAAAGCTTTCTGCAAAGAATCAGACAATCCAAGGGACGAAAAGGGCATAAATACTGTTTTTGTTTGTGGTAAAGGTACGTTGAAATTGAGGAATTGGGAAAGAGTCGCTTTGGTTTCAGTTATTCCCTATATTTACTATTTCCAATACTAAAATACACACGCTGTTGAATCCGATCATAGAACCTATAATTTACCACTTTTCATATGAATTATTATATGCGCTGGCATTTGGATATTTTTTATTTCTATACTTTGGATTGGGTCAACTATTTCTGTTTTGCTGCAAAAAGTTAGAGTCTTTAAAAATTGTCCATAAAATAGTATCGCAAGGATTGAAAAAAAATCAAATTAGATTTGAGATCACACATTCCTTAAAGTCTATCGCTATTTTTGGTTTTTCTATCATTCCAATTATTTATTTGATTCGCCAGGGCCAAATAAATCTTTTGCCAGATACATGGACCAACATTCTAATTGGTGTTGTGGCGCTAACCATTTGGAACGAAATTCATTTTTATGTTGTTCATCGCTTCTTGCATCAAAAATGGATGATGCGCAATATTCATAAAGTACACCATCAGTCCACTACTCCAACCGTTTATTCTGTTTATAGTTTTTACTGGTTGGAAGCGTTATTATTGAGTACTACCCCACTAACATTCATTCCATTTTTCCCAACATCCGTTGTCGCTGTTTTTCTTTATCCGATGGTAAGTATTTTATTAAATTTTGCCGGCCATTGTAATTATCGATTTGGGAATGGAGTAGGACAGAATTGGTGGCTCTTTGGAACTTTTCACAATGAACACCACAGCAGGGGTAGAAAAAACTTTGGTTTTGCACTAAACATTTTGGATCGATTTTTCTCCAAAGAAAACAAGTAAATAATGAACGAAGTATTTATCATCAGTACGGGAATTTTTCTTCCAAACTCGCCAATCAGCAATGATGAAATGGAGGACTTTTTAGGCCGTATTAACGGAAAAGATAGTCGGGCTAAAGACCGTATTTTGAAACAAAATGGAATAAAAACGCGCTATTTTGCAATCGATAAAAACCAACAAACGACACATTCGAATGCGCAATTAGCAGCTAATGCTATTCAAAACGCAATTCAAAAAAGTACTTTGCGTTCTAAAGAGGTAGAATTGCTTTGTACAGGAACTACCCAAGCAGATTTACCTATACCCGGTTTTGCAAGCATGGTGCACGCCCATTTAGACATTAATCGTTGTGAAGTGGCCAGTTTCCAAAGTGTTTGCGCAAG
>JAHKAT010000325.1 GCA_018825925.1 Bacteroidota bacterium
AGTAACTACAGCGGGATATTATAGTATTACTCCTCAATTACCTCAGGGGATTTCATTTAACTTCGCAACAGGAGCTTTTTATGGAACTGCAACTGCCCCTTCTCCATTGACCAATTACACAATTACCGTGAATAATTCATTCGGTACTACCACTTCCAATGTTGCATTTGAAGTGGCACCCGCGGCAGGTTTAAGCAATGGGGCAGGTACAACAAGTGCCTTGAGTAATATCAAAGATGGACTTAGTATCAACATGTTTAGTCCTGACAACTGCAGTAAATTGATCGGGATCGAAGATGCTGCGGGAGGAACCGAGCTTGGGAAAGTACAGGTTAAACAAACAGTTTCAGCGATTGCAGTCTTTAACGATGCTTTCTTTGTAGGACGTGTAAATGAAATAAATGCACAAAACAACAACGCAGCTGCTGTGTTAAGATTATTCTTTTCTTATCAAGATATTGAAAACTACAATGCATCCAACGGTACGGGAATTGATCTTATAAATGATACGCTTAGTGATATGGAAGTTGCTGTTTTGCAATTGCATACAGATGACAGGGGTCATATTGAACAAATAAAACACACGATAACAGCAACGTGGGAATTGGCAGACCACCATTGGAAAGCAGAATTCCCAATTGACAAATTAAGTAAATTTTATATGGGAGAAGTTACGAGTATAGAAAATTTTAACTGTGCTGAAAGTGATCATGATACCGTAGTAACATCGGCTGCTTTTTATGTATGGGAAGGTGACTCATTGTTTACATCTGGTGATTATACGGATACCTTGGTAAACATGAACGGATGTGATAGTATATTAAACTTAAACATAACAATCAACGGTGGAGCAGGATTAGTTGCTTTATCGGCTTTCGAACAAGGAATCTCTATTTACCCAAATCCTTCAAAAGGAATGGTTACGATTAAATTGCAAGGAGAAATTAATGTTGAAAGTTTAATGGTCTTCAATGTTTATGGACAAGAAGTCTACTCTTCAAGTAATTTGAACCCAACCTCCGTATTGGATTTATCAACAATTCCAAAAGGAATTTATTTCATTCAATTAGCCAATGAGGATGTTAAAACGGTTAGAAGACTTGTCTTGAATTAGATTGTTTTTTCAGTAAGAAACAAAAAGCCTTTCAAATATGTTTTGAAAGGCTTTTTTTGTTCAAAAACATTCGAAGTCTTTGATTTTAACGGGGATCTTTAATTAAAACCTTCTTTTAAACAGAGGGATGAGCCCCCCCCCGAGGGTCGAACCGGAGCGCAGCGGAGTTCACCGACTTTTTTCAGGAGGTAATCCCTCTCTCTCCGCCAAAAGTTCAGATTCAGGTCTGAACTTTTTTTTGTTCTAAACTTTTGTTGACGAAGAGGCTTTAAAAGCAAAATCGAACCATTTTTTAAAATGAATAAACCCAAAGAAAAAAACTTTAGCTTAGTGTTTGTTAATCACAACTGCTTAGGGAATAAACTACATGCGGTTTATTCAACAATTATAAAATCGACATTATGTTAAAAATTAGCGATAAGATGATATTAAATACAAAGAACTTAATTTTAGTTCTTCTGACAATTCAAATCACACCTTTTACAGGACAAGTTAAAGAAAAATCTGTTGCTGATACAATAGAAAATCAACGAAACACCCAACCTATCAATTTAAAACAAAGCACCACCTTTCCACAAATTCACACCAACTTAAATGGAATGGTAAGAGAGTTTGTAAGGACAATGTATCAGGACAAAAAAGGGAACTTTTGGTTCGGAACAAATGGAGATGGTATTATCCGCTATAATGGACAAATACTTGAAAAAATCACCGTTGATGGAATCAGACCACATTTTAGGGTTTTAGAGATTGTAGAAGACAAAGCAGGTAATTTATGGTTTGGAACATCCGAAGGACTCATAAAATATGATGGTAAAGAGTTTACAATATTTTCAAAAAAAGAAGGATTACCTGGTGAGGATCAGGAAGTTTGGGGATTAACAATTGACCAAAATGGACTTATATGGGTAGGGTCAATTGGGGGAGTTAGTCATTTTGACGGTGAAAAGTTTATACCTTTTTCGTTGCCCGTTTCAAAAGTCGAAAATGCAAAACCTATGCTATCTGACAAATTGGTTTTTAAAATCATAGAAGACCAGAATGGAAATATGTGGTTTGCTACTGATGGAAATGGAATCTTTAAATATAAAAATGGAAAATTTATTCATTTAACCGCTAAAAATGAACTTACCGACAACAATGTTGCAGATATTTTAGAAGACAAACAAGGAAATATTTGGATTGGAACTTTTAATGGAGGTGTGAGCAAGTTTGATGGCAACACTTACACCAATTTCACCAAGGATGGAATTGTTGCAGGTGAAGAAACTTACAATTTTTATGAAGACAGCCTAGGAAATATTTGGTTTACCGCAGAAGGTTATGGCGTTTACAGGTATGACGGCAATAATTTCAAACAATTCACAACAGAAAACGGATTAACTTCAGATGTTGTTCAAAGTATCTTTGAAGATAGCCAAGGACAACTTTGGTTTGGAACTTGGCAAGGCTTATGTATTTTTGATGGTGAAAAATTCGTGAATGCTAAAGACAAAGAACCTTGGACGAACTAAAATTAGCTTTGGCTAACATCCGTTTTGCAAAAGCAGGGGTTCGTGCATCTTTTGAAGTTTAGCGCTAAAAATCCCGCCATCGAAAATATGCAAACCGTTATGGTTCGTGAAGAGAATGCAAATTCTACTATCAAAAGAATCTAAATATATTTACATTTTATAGGTCTTAAAAACCAAGCATTAATTTAAATCGAAAATGAATTCAATTACATTCACAATAACACTTGGCTTTCTTGTATTCCTTGTTAGTTGTAAAAACACATCTGAGAAGGAAGAAAAAGAGGAAACCAGTCAAAAAGAAGTTACCATCAATTTTAAGAACAAGGGGCACGAAATGGTGTACAATCTTGTCCAAAAAGTAGGCGATTATAAGCGTTTACGTGCTAAAAAAGATGTCGTCTATACGTATACTTATACCACACCAGACGGCAAAACAGATATTTCCACCGAAAAATATATTTTTGATGGCGAGCTATCTTACGGCAATTACAAACAACATCAACGCACCTTACCAAAGCTAGAAGGAACATTAGAGCAAAGCTATGATGGCAAGGAATATTGGTTAAAAGCAAATGGTAAGTTAGTCAACGATACCTCAGCACTAAAGAGTGTAATGTTTAATAGACCAACGAATTTTTATTGGTTTACTATGTTCCAAAAACTGTTGGATCCTAATTTAAAATATGACTATTTAGGCGAAAAAAAACTAAATTCTACCACTTTTGACATTGTAAAAGTTTCTTTCGAATCTAAAAATGACAAACCAACAGATATTTATCAATTATACATTAATAAAGAAACAGGATTAGTTGACCAGTTTTTATTCACCGTTGCAGATTTTGGCGTAATTGAAACCCCATTACTTATGCAAATGGATTACGAAAAAATAGATGGTTTATTAATACCTACAAAACGCAAATACAAAAAATCTACTTGGGATGCAGAGGTAAGCGAAGCACCTTGGATATTAGTAAATTGGACAGATATTAATTTTGATACTCATTTAAAAAGAGAACTATTTAAAAAATAACTGGGTACAGCAATGTATAAAAATAATAGCGATTTAATCTCTTAAACGAAAGTGAGTAAATATAAAAAAGGCCTTTGTTTAACCTGAAAGTACGCGCACTTTAATCCGCCCCTATTCTTATACATCCGCTATGAACGTGCAAATTGGAGTAAGTCAATAAAATCTCCTTTATCCGCCTTCTTAAGCGCTGCTATGTAATTCGACCGTACTTCAGTTTCATTCGACAAATTCCAATTCGATTGTCCCCAGGAGAAGGTTTTTCGATCGAACACTTTTTCTGCGATCAAATCCGCCATGAGCCGACTGTGCCTCCCATTTCCATTCGGAAAGCAATGAATACTTACAATTCTATGTTTAAATCGAATCGCAATTTCGTCTTCCGAATAAGTTCTATTTTCGATCCAGAACTTTGTGTCATCTAACAAGACTTGTAATTCTGTCGAAATCTTCCAACTCGCAATTCCTATGTTCTTTTCGCTTTGACGAAACTTACCAGCCCACTTCCAAACTTCACCAAACATGCGCTTGTGGAGTGATTTGATGAAAGATTCAGACAATAATTTATCAACCTTAATCTTTGTGCCTACTGCCCATAGAACTGCTTCCTCAATGTTTTTTTGTTCAAATTCATCGAGTTCTCCAACTGTTGAAATTGTAGCGATTTTTAATCCCTCACTTTCTTCATCATCAAGAGGAGTTTGACCCGTTGAATAATCCAGACTTAGTCCCATAATTTCTTCGGCATTTCTTCCATTATTTCTTTAGTCCTTTCCTCTATCGCTTTCCGAATTCTTTCCGGAGAATTTTCCTGATCTTCCAACTTCATATTTCCGGAAGTTCTCATTACTATTTCTGTGGCAAGATTCTTTGCCCTTTTTTCAATTAATTCCTCTATACTTCCATCATATGGTACAAATCCGTAAATAAGTTTCATACCCATAGCCCTTCCAACTTCTTCCATTGTTCGAATAGTGATTCCACCGTTAGACTCTCGAATCTCCATTCTTGCCACACTTGATTTATTTCTCCCTAATTTTTTACTTAGTTGTTCTAGTGACATACCAAGCGTTGTTCGTATTGTTTTTATCCAACCGATTTTAGGCCTTGTAACACTTTCAGCTTGTATGAAAGGCTTAATCCTCTTTTCCAAATGCTCTATTTGTAACTTATTCTTTTTCATATTGTACCCCTATTATACAACCTGTAATCGTTAAATGTACCTTTTAACTGCAACATTTACAATTATATTGTTGCATTATAGTACGAAATATATGAAGATTTAGTTGCATTTTAAAACAACTTTATAAAAATAGATTTCACTTTAGAACACCTTAAAATGAAATACAGGCAACAAGGTCTGCCCTTTATGCTGCAATTAGGTTATATTCGAGAAGCGACATGCATTTTAGCCAAAGCGTTTTCGTCCTATTAAAGAAACACGAAATGAACAAGAAATTGAAAATGATATACCTACTATTGATATTGACACTAAACTCTTCTTGTACAGAGAAGAAATCGACCGAAAAAGTAGATAAGAACTCTGAACTAGTAATTACTTTAAAAACTGATTCATTAAAATTTACTTCTCGAATACGGGCCATTTTTCAGGACAGTAAGGGCAATTATTGGTTTGGTAGTCACCAAGAAGGTGTATGCGTATTTGATGGAAAATCATTTGAATACTTTACAACTAATGAAGGGTTGCCTGATAATCAAGTCCGTTCAATACAAGAAGATAAAAATGGAAACATTTGGTTTGGAACAGCAAATGGAGTTAGTAGTTATGATGGGGACAAAATCACAAATCATATTCCAATAACAGATGATTATTTACAAAATGAAATAAAAAAAACAGACAATAACCTTTGGTTTAATGCTGGAAACAACGCAGGCGTATATAGAAATAATGGTCAAATATTGAATTACCTAGCATTCCCTACGCCAGAGAACGAAAATCTGAATAATTCATACGGAGTAACAGGTATTTCAAAAGGTCAAGATGGTCAACTATGGATAGCAACTTATGCAGCATTATTCAATTTCGATGGCAAAGCAGTAAATGTTTTTGATCAAAGTAAATTGGCCCTTAAAAAGGGTGAAGAATTGCACATAAGAAGTGTATTCGCAGATTCACAAGGACGAATTTGGATAGGAAATAATGGAATTGGAGTTTTATTATTTCAGGGAGATTCTGTTATAAATTTTTCAGATAAAAACGGACTCATTCACACTAATAGTAGTAAGAATGGAAATACTTCACCAATTGGAACATTAGAACACGTTTTTGCCATTGAAGAAGATTCTGAAGGAAACATTTGGTTTGGAGATAGAGATTCAGGAGCTTGGAAATATGATGGTAGGACTTTGAAAAACTATTCCATTAGTGACACACGATCTAAACCAATGATTTGGACTATTTATAAAGACAAAAAAAACAATTTGCTTTTTGGAATGGACGACGGAAACATATTGAAATTTAACGGAAAGACTTTTGAAAAGCATTTTTAAGGAATAGGAACACCAAGCAGCTATTTAGCCAAACGGTACCCGAATTCCAATAATTATTGGAACCAAAAAAAGAATCAGTTTTTGATTTTCATTCTAACTTTAGAACAAAATATGGGTCTAGAACACTGTAAATAAAATCATAGCCGCCCTTCGGTATACCCTTGCTTTTTAGACTTACCGTTAGCACACAAGAACATGCGTAAATATTTCAACATATTGTCAAGCTATATATTCACCAACAAGCGTGGAATATTTGTTTTACTATTGGTAATGATGTTGCTTGATCGGGCCAATACTTTTTTAAGATTTTCAATTCTATATACCGATAGCGATCAAACAGTTCTTTGGCAGGTTTCAAAAGATTTAATGAACGGCGTTTTTCATGGCCCCTGTTTTTATGGACAGAGCTATAACCCTATAATTGAACCACTGTTTTCTCTTCCTTTCTTACGAATAGGAATGGAATATTCAACCGCCCTTCCACTCATTACTACATTGATGAGCATACTCCCTTTTATTCTTTTGTCGTTCTATTTGTACAAAAGAATAGATCCTTTAGTTGGAACAATACCCCTACTAGTTTCTCTTTTACTTTCGGTTGAATTTGAAATGCTTACGTCTATTCCAAGAGGCTTTGTTACAGGACTATTTTTTGCAACCATAGGGTTTACTTCCATCGCCTTTCATAAATCAATACTAGCCAGGTTGATTGGTGGATTGTTTTTAGGAATTGGTGTATATGCAAATCCCAATTCCCTATTGTTAATGCCCTTACTCTTGCCATTCACCCTATTATCCAAGGAAAAATTATTCAAGTTGATTGTCCCGATATCCATCGGATTCTCAATTGGCCTGTCTCTAATTATAATCAATGCTCGTTACTATGATTTGAATCCCGATTTGGTGCTACACGGCAGTCCAAGTTTAGAAACCAGCTTTTCCTCATTTATGACGGTAATAGGAAGCTTGGACAATTATTTCAATTTCGTTACACCCCTATTTTGGAGAGGTGGTTGGTTACTTCTTTCACTATTTATTATTGTAGGCATTAGAACGTGGCGAAAAGGTTTTAAAAAACACTCTGCTACCCTATTTCTCTCCTTTATCATTTTGATTGCTTCGTTCTTCTTTTCTAAGGTAAGTGATGGAACAAATTCGGTCTTTTTCTCCGGTTCAAGAATGTACCTAGCATACCCGACTATGATTATTTTTATTATGGTATTCTTTGTAAATACTCTCGATGAGGATCAGAAAAAAATCTTTTATTCTTCATTAATTCTACTTTCGATGATTTCATTTTCAATCAAGATAGTGGCATTTGACCCCCTTTTGAACCATGCTTTAAGAGGCAGTGCTTATTCTGTTGTTCAAGTTGAAAAAGTAAAAGAATTGCAAAATACTTGTGAAGACTTGCTCAGATTTAGTGAAAACAAACCGGATTTGATTCTTGCCAATTCACCAAATACCAAAGATCAAATTATTACCTATGGCTGTCCTTGCATGATCAATGATTTCCCAATTACGTTTCAACCACTTTATGAACGCAGAACTTGGCTATTTCCTCACATTATGGATCGTGTTTATCCTGAAGTTTTAATTTTTGGGAATAGACCAAAGAATTGGGATGAAGTGGAAATAAAAAACTTAATCAAAACAGATACGACAAAAAACTGGTTGCTCATTAAAAACCATCTTAAAACAAAAGATCTGCTTACGGAAATGAATATTGTGAATTAAACGTTTAAATCAATACAATGTCTGATCAAAATGATAAATTTGAAGCAATACATAAAGGCAGTTTGCTTATTAAATATTACTCTTTATAAAACGTTCTATTCCTATTCGATATATCTTCAGATTAAGCGGATTAATGGCTCAACAACTGGGTCAATTTCAATTGAGCAAGGCAAAGATCAAAGAAGTATTTCTAACAGCTTGGGACAGCATAAAACTCTAAAAATGAAAAAAACAGCTATTATATTAGGCGCATCGGGATTAACAGGTACTATCCTTTTAGATAAACTACTAAAAGATGATCGGTATGACACTATCAAATTGTTTTCCAGAAAAAAAATGGATGGGCTGCCATCCAAAGTAAAACAGTTTATTGGCAATATTTTAGAGCTAGACCACTTTAAGAATGATTTTACCGCAGATGAAGTATACTGTTGCATTGGCACTACAACCAAGAAAACACCGGACAAAACACTTTACAAAAAAATAGATTTTGGTATTCCTGTAACTGCTGCAAAACTTGCAAAGGAAAATGAAATACCTACATTTTTAGTCATTTCTGCATTGGGCGCAAATACAGAAAGCTCTATTTTTTATAGTAAAACAAAAGGTGAAATGGAACAAGCTGTTCTTTCAAAACAAATTGCAAAAACACATATTTTACAGCCTTCTATTATTGGTGGCGACCGACAAGAGTATCGTATTGGAGAAAAAATAGGGTTGGTTGTCATTAAATTTCTTCAACCTTTGTTCTTCGGAAAATTAAAGCAGTATAGAATTACAGAAGCCGAAGATATTGCACAGGCGATGATCAACTTAGCGAATTCAAATACGTCAGAAACCATAATTAGCTCCACAAGTATCAAATTACTAGCGAAAATCTAAACAGCTCAAAGACAACAGATTATGAAAGTGGAGTACAATAAAACCACCTCTCACTTTATTGAATCTGTCTTCGTCGACAAATCCTCAGCACTTATTTATCTCGCTTGAATTAAAAATTAAACTGGGCTTGGAGACGTAGTAAACTACCTGTTTGGCGGTTCGTAGGTAGGACATAATTTTCGTAAGTCCTGTCCGACATAGTGTACATCGCCACCAATTCGAAGTTTCTGAAGGGCTCCCATTCCATCCCGATTTCCAACTCGCGTACATTGTATTTTCGCGCGTCCATTTCGTGCTTTTTCCCACCGTCGTAATACTGACCGCGCACAAAGGGAATCAATGTTTGGTTCTTGATCTTAATCCGATACATCATCTGAAGATAGCCGCCAGTCAATTCTTTCTGCTCAATGGTTTGGGTGATCGGATTGAATTCTGGGCCAGTGCCGATGTTGTATTCTCCCTGAATACCAAAAGGCTGAGGGTAGAGTATAAAGCTGGCTGCAATGCGCTGGTCGGTGTACTCGAAATCTGAATTGATACCTAGTGTGTTTGCGTTTCGCGTTTCTTTGTTGATAACCACCTTACCGGTATACGCTTGAATGCCCGGCTCGAATATTTGTCCGTTTTTGAATAGGATCGGATAGCTCAAACGGGTAACAGCGTGCGGACTGTCGTTCGACTCTGTTTTATTGGCAGTCTGTCCGTTGTAAACACCCAAGCCAAAAACACCGTAATCTCCACTGCCTTTAAGTCCAGAACTTACCAGATAGGAGAAACGATCGCGGATTTTTTTTGGTGCCCAATAAAAAATAACACCCAAATCACGTTCGTTGGCCAAAGCACTATTGAGGGCATCATTTCGATCTAGTGCCAAACGGTTTTGACTCGATTGTAAGTTTTCGAAACCAAAGGGAATTTTACTCTGTCCGATACGGAAACGGAATTCTTTTTTCTTGTCAAGTGAAAGGTCGAAATACGCATCTCGAATTTGAAGAAAGTTAGAGGAAGTACTGGAAGGCGAAGAGGCCAAATCCGGTTGGATATAAAAGTAAACACGGTCGTGTACATTTCCCGAAAAAATGAGTCGAGCACGTCGAATGAAAAAACCGCCAGTTCCTCCCCACGATTTATCACATTGCTCGCACGTTAAATCCGAATTGGTCTCCAATAATCGATTGTAGCGAATCTGAGCATAGCCTCTAAGCGCAATTTTATCGTACCACGCATTGCCTGTTTGTGCAGGTAATTCAGACGGCGGTTTGATCGATGTGGAGTCTTGCGCGTCGACATGTATCACTGCCGACAGAGTCAATAATAGGGAAAATAAACACTTCAAAGCCACAAATCTCATTTCAATTTTTTTTGCAAAACTGCATAAATTAAATGATAAGTCTATGTTAAGTTATTGTTACCTAATTCACGGATTTCAGCATAAACAGCTGTTTTAGATATAGATAGGCTTTAGTCGAAAGGAGTAAATACACGAATATTTCAGTATTTAGCCTTATGATAAACACTTCATAGAGGGTATCGAAGTGTGAAATAAATCCCTTAAATTATTGAATTGGAATCAGGCAAAATTTTTCGATTCTTTTCAAGGTTGAATTTCAATTAAATGGTTTGGTGCGCTATAAAATGCCGATTGATTCTTTCGGCTACATTTTCGAATAGGCTTACAACAAGTAAATAAAATCCCTTCAAAAAGGCGGTCTTTTTGGTTTAAAAAATGTACTGTATTGACCCCTTTTATTTCTTTTCTTTTTTGAAAACGAGAAACCAAATATTGATGCCAACGATGGCCGTGTTGGTAACAATTATAGGATATTGGTCGATCAAAAAGCCGTACAAAATAAACAACAAGCAACCTACGATATTGAATATCCGTAAGAGTCGCATTTGTTGCATGACAAACGACAACAGCAAAACAGCTGACGCCCCATAACCGACCCAATCGGTTAGTATCATTTATTCAATTGAATATGTAATTCTTTCAATTGAGTTGCATCCAAGGGTGATGGTGCATCTATCATCACGTCACGTCCAGAATTGTTTTTCGGGAAAGCGATGTAATCGCGAATTGATTCAGATCCGCCCATTGTTGCTACTAATCGATCCAGTCCAAATGCCAAACCTCCATGTGGTGGTGCTCCATATTCGAATGCTTTCATTAAGAAACCAAATTGCGCTTCGGCTTCTTCTTTCGTAAATCCGAGTAAGTCGAACATTCTGGATTGAATTTCACGATCGTGAATTCGAATCGATCCACCGCCCAATTCTACACCATTCATCGCTAAATCGTATGCATTTGCACGTACTTTTCCAGGTTCGGTGGCCAACAAATGAAAATCTTCCGGCTTCGGAGAAGTAAACGGATGGTGCATTGCATGGAAACGCTGGTTGTCCTCGTCCCACTCCAACAATGGAAAATCAACTACCCACAAGGGTTTAAACTCGTTTGGATTTCTCAATCCCAATTCATTTCCTAAATGCAAACGAAGTTCATTCAGTTGCTTTCTTGTTTTATCCAAACCACCACAAAGTAACAATACAAGATCACCAGGTTGGGCATTACATCTTTCTGCCCATGCTTTTAGTTGCGCTTCAGAATAAAATTTATCCACCGACGATTTGTAGGTTCCATCCTCGTTAACACGAAGGTAAATCAATCCAGTTGCCCCAATTTGCGGTCGCTTTACCCAATCCGTCAAAGCATCCAACTGCTTTCTGGTATACACCGCACATTGTTCTACATTGATTCCTAAAACAGCTTCTGCACTATCAAAAACAGGGAAGCCACTTCCTTGAGAAAGATCTGTTAAATCAACAAACTCCATCCCAAAACGAATATCTGGTTTGTCAGAACCATATTTTTCCATTGCCTGCGCATACGTCATTCTCGGAAAAGCGCCTTCAAAATCAACATTTTTAATCGTTTTGAAAAGGTGTTTTATTAACCCTTCAAAAGTTTGCAGCACATCTTCTTGCTCCACAAAAGCCATTTCACAGTCGATTTGAGTAAACTCAGGCTGTCGGTCGGCTCTTAGATCCTCATCTCTAAAGCATTTTACGATTTGGTAATAACGGTCGAACCCAGAAACCATCAGTAATTGCTTGAAAGTTTGGGGCGATTGCGGAAGGGCGTAAAACTGTCCTTCGTTCATTCGACTTGGCACCACAAAATCTCTAGCCCCTTCTGGTGTCGATTTTATCAAGTAGGGAGTTTCTACATCCCAAAAGCCTTGTTCGTCTAAAAACACACGTGTTTGAAGAGCCACTTTATTGCGGAGCATCAATTTATTTTGAACCGGTTTTCTACGCAAATCTAAATAACGGTATTGTGCTCTCAGTTCATCACCGCCATCCGTTTCATCTTCGATGGTAAAAGGAGGCGTTTTAGCGGCATTCAATATTTTTAAATCAGAAACCAATATCTCGATTTCTCCCGTTGGGATATTCGTGTTTTTACTAGAGCGTTCAATCACTTTTCCTTCGATTTGAATCACAAATTCACGTCCTAGTTTTCTAGCTTTTTCGCACAATTCAGCATGGTCTTCCATATTGAAAGTCAATTGTGTCAGTCCGTAGCGATCGCGCAAATCCAAGAAGGTCATACCACCTAAATCTCTCGATTTTTGTACCCAACCAGCTAAAGTAACTGTACTTCCTATGTGCGACGCGCGCAACTCTCCACATGTATGCGTTCTGAACATTCTCTCAATTTTGAGGCAAAAATACAGATTTTCAAACCCTTTCCATTTCAAAATGGCAATAGTTCTTTAAAAATCATTAGAAAGTTGGAGATTTGTGGCTGGAAGTAGCATCAATTTTAGTAAAAGCTTTAAAAGGCCTATCTTAGATTTTTTTTATTGAGTAAAGCCTAATTTTACACCCAACCCAAAAGAGATCCTAATTTTCAAACGAACCGATGCATATAGAATATACTTTAAACGAACAAGACTATCTTGATTTTCAACTCTACACAGCCTCTAAATCAATTCGCTTGCAAAAAAAGAAATTACGCGGATGGATACTTTTGCCTCTATTTTCTATTCTGTTGGCTACCTATTTTTATATTCAAAACACCCCTGGTTTAGCCATTTACTTTGGCGCAATCGCCTTTTTGGCCGTCCTTTTTTATCCAAAATATTTCAACTGGCGTCATGCTAGACATTATAAAAGGTTCATCAATGCCAATTATAAAGACCGAATGGGGCTGAAAGAAAAACTTGAAATAACACCTGGGTACATTTTTAGCAAAAATATAACCGGCGAAGGCAAGATAAATATTACTGAAATTGATCAGGTAACGGAGACCAGTACTTGTTTTTTCATAAAAATTGCCTCTGGTTCATCCTTCATAGTTCCGAAACGGGAGCTTGAAAATTTAAATCAATTTAAATCGAGACTAAAAGAATGTAAGCTTTCTATTACGGAAGAACTCGAATGGAAATGGGCTTAAACCAATAGAATGATGCCCTTATGGGGTAATTAATTAAGCAAAAGTGGATTAAAATATTTGGTTTGTGCCTATCAACCATTAACTTCAAAGTTCAAACACTTTAGATACGATTTATGATGTCCAAAACAACCGAAGATTTTACCACGGCTATAAAAGCTGGATATACCTACAAAGGAGCTTCGCTTACACTAGGTGGCGCCAAATATAATGGCGAAATCATTTCAGGATTGCATATTGATCTTCCATTAAAATCTTTGAACCGTCACGGTTTGATTGCTGGGGCTACAGGAACAGGTAAAACCAAAACCCTTCAAGTTTTTGCAGAGCAACTTTCTAAAAATGGCATTCCTTGTTTATTGATGGATATTAAAGGAGATTTGAGCGGATTGGGCGCTAGTGGTTCGAGCAATGACTTTATACAAAAGAGGCATTCTGCTATCGATTTAGACTACGAACCAATGTCTTTACCGGTTGAATTACTGACTTTAAATGCCGGAAAAGGGGTTCGCATGAAGGCGACTGTTTCTGAATTTGGACCCGTTTTACTCTCTAAAATATTGGAATTAAATGATACTCAGGCCTCCGTTGTATCATTGATTTTTATGTATTGCGACAAGGAAAAATTACCCTTGATCGACTTAAAAGACTTAAGAAAAACACTTCATTATTTGCAAGATGAAGGCAAGGAAAGTATACAGAAAGAATACGGTGCAATTTCCTCCTCAACCGTGGGTATCATTTTACGAAAGATTGTAGAGTTGGAACAGCAAGGTGCAGAGGAATTTTTCGGAGAAGTGTCCTTTGAACCAGAAGATCTATTGCGCACCGATAAAGATGGAAATGGGGTGTTATCCATTTTGCGTTTGATGGATATACAAAACAAACCCAAATTATTCTCTACGTTTATGTTGAGTTTGTTGGCCGAAATCTACCACTCGTTTCCCGAAATTGGGGACGCTGAAAAACCTAAGCTCTGTGTTTTTATCGACGAAGCCCACTTGGTTTTTGAGGAAGCCTCGAGTGCCCTCCTCGATCAATTGGAAATCATCATCAAGCTCATCCGTTCGAAAGGTGTTGGGATTTACTTCTGCACCCAAAATCCAACCGATGTACCCGATGAAATTTTGTCGCAACTGGGCTTAAAAATACAACACGCTTTGCGGGCCTTTACGGAAAAAGACAGAAAAGCAATCCAGAAAACAGCCGAAAACTATCCGATTACTGAGTTTTATGAAACCGACCGTTTACTAACCGAGCTGGGCATAGGCGAAGCTTTTATAACAGCATTAAATGAAAAAGGAATTCCAACTCCTTTGGTTCATTTGGTTTGTCGCGCACCCTTATCGCGCATGGATATATTGGAAGATTCGGAAGTAGATATGTTGCTTGCAAAATCTGAATTGGTTCAAAAATACAATGAAGAAATTGACAGAGAAAGTGCCTATGAAATCTTGACCAAAAAGCTGGAAAAAGCGATCAGTAATGAAGAGTTTGAGAAAAAATCGGCAGAAATGGATAAAGAAATTGCCGAGTTAAAAAAGATAGATGACAAACGGTTAATTGAAAAACAAAAAGAAATAGATCGCCTGAAAAAACAAGCCGAACGAGAATCCAAAATCAAAGAACGCGAACGAACACAAGTGATAAAAGAGGTCACCAGAGCAGCAACAACAGGCGGCAGAAATTCATTGCTGAATGTAATCGCTCGAGGAATCATGGGCGTTTTAGGTGTAAAATAAACGGCTACATGAAACAGTTATTCATTTACTCTTTTGTATTTTCACTCTTTCTGACGTCAAGCTGTACAGAAAAAAAAGAAGAGAACAGTATGGACGAACAGATTGAACTTCAAAGTATTAAGAATGACTATGTTGTTTTTTATAACGTTCAAAATTTATTTGACATAAACGATGATCCCTTAACAAATGACAATTCGTTTACGCCAGAAGGAGAAATGACCTGGAATCAGGAGCGTTATAGCTTAAAAATCAAGCAATTGTCAGATATTGTTTTTGAAATTGGCAATAAAAACCCACTGTTAATCGGCTTGGTAGAAATAGAAAACGAAGAGGTGGTGCAAGCGATTGCCAATGAAGGGAATTTAAAAAATTCGAAATACAGGGTGGCCCATTTTGACTCAGAAGATGTCCGCGGAATTGATTGTGCATTACTCTACGACGCTGAAAAAATTCGGAAAATTCATCAAGAGAAATTAAGTGTTGAGCTGGCTGGGGATGCAGACTTTGTAACCCGTGATATTTTATACTTCAAAGGCGAGACATCTGAGAAAAAATTGCTGCATATTTTTGTCAACCACTGGTCGTCTAGGCGTGATGGCAAGGCACAAACAGAAATCAAGCGAATTGCCTCGGCACAAACACTTCGAAAAAAAATTGAAGAAATCATGGAGGTTGAACCCCTTGCCAATATTTTGATCATGGGAGATTTCAACGATCAACCTTCCGATAAGAGCCTTCAAGTTTTGCAACAAATTGGTGGAAAAAACACCCCATTTTTTAGTAATTTAATGCGTCCATTGCAAAAAAGGAAATCAGGTACAATCGTTTATAAGCGACAATGGTTTTTGTTTGACCAATTTATCGTTTCTGAAAGTCTACTGTCGCCAGATGGACTGCACATTAAAAACAAAGAAGCATTTATATATAAAACAAAAGATCTTTTATTCACCTACCCCAACGGTTCAAGTAAACCCAATGCAACCTATGGTGGAAGTACATACTTCGGCGGTTATTCCGACCATTTACCAATCTATTTAACAATAACACAATGAACATTCTCAAGAAACACAACCCCGACGGACCATCCTCCTGGCGAAAGCCGAAAATAGAACGTGAAACGGGAAAATTACTGGATGAAATATATGAATGGTCCAAAAAATTATACGGCGAAAGCCAGCAAAGTGTACTTCTCGTTCTGCAAGGAATGGATGCCTCAGGAAAGGACGGTTTGGTTCGTGAATTGTTTCAAAAAGTAAGTCCTGCATGGGTCAATGTGCATTCATTTAAAAAACCAACCGACGAAGAATTAGCGCATGATTTTTTATGGCGAGTGCATTCTAAAACACCTAAAAAAGGGATGATTACAGTTTTTAATCGCTCCCATTACGAGGATATTTTAGTGCCTTCCGTTTATGGTTATATCGATAAAAAAACAATAGATAATCGCTATAAGCAAATCAATGATTTTGAGCAGATGCTGGAAGAAAATGGCACGAAAATTATCAAAATATACATGAACCTAAGCTTAAACGTTCAAGAAAGAAAACTTCGCGAAAGAATAGACACCCCTGAAAAACATTGGAAACATTCGGATGGAGACTGGGAAACGCGCAGCCAATGGAATGAATTTATGGAAGTGTACGAAAGAATTTTTGAGCGATGCAATGAAGTTCCTTGGCACATCGTGCCTTGCAATAGAAACTGGACAAAAGTTTATTCCGTCGCTAAAATTATTGTCGAAGAGTTGCGTAAAATGGACCCTAAATTTCCTCCTTTGGACAGCAATTCATTTACGCCCAATTACGAGAAAGCAAAGATTAGTTATTAAGTTATTTAGCGTCTTTTGTTTAACTCAAATGAAAAAACTAAATAGGGAATTACAGTTCGAAAATCAACTAAAGTGTCTTGTCCTAAAATAGGTTTACACATTATGAATTATTAAAAATGTGTAAACCTGGAAAAAAGTAAAGTTATTTTAGGATTATAAAAGCCTTCGGAATTTTCAATTGAAGAGCGATATTTTTAGTTGGATCAACTTCGCCTCGGAAATTGCAGGGCGAGATCCGACGACATATGCGGGTACCTTGAGGAAGCCGCAGCTTGTGTTAGCGCAGCGAGCAAGCGTAGGATCGCCGATAAGGTCGCTTAT
>JAHKAT010000326.1 GCA_018825925.1 Bacteroidota bacterium
AGCAACTGGTGAAATTTTAACCATGGTTTCTGCGCCTACCTTCGACCCAAATTTGTTGGTAGGAAAACGCAACATTGGGATCAATTATCCTAAGTTGGTTGCCGACGAAGGTAAGCCTTTATTTCCTCGGCCACTTCAGGCAGAATATCCACCAGGTTCAATTTTCAAGTTACTTCAATCGTTAATCGCTTTGCAAGAAGGAGTCATAGATGTCAATACCGGGTTTCCTTGTAATAAAAGCTTGGTGGGATGTCACAACCATCCTTATCCATCAGACATTATGAAGGCTGTGCAATATTCTTGCAACCCTTATTATTATCAGGCTACGCGACGTATTATTCAACAAAACAAAAAACCAAATGCATTTGCGGATGCAGAAATAGGTTTGAACACTTGGGCAGATTACATGTATAGTTTTGGTTTAGGTAAAAAGCTAGATAGCGACATAACAGGACAGCGACCAGGTAGAATTCCAGATGCCTCTTATTACGACAAGTGGTATGGACATCATCGTTGGGCATTTTCTACCATTCGATCGATTTCTATTGGTCAGGGTGAGGTGACTTTAACTCCCTTACAGATGGCCAATGTTGCCGCTATCATTGCGAACCGTGGTTGGTTTTATACCCCGCATTTTGCCCGTTCAATTGGCAGCTCGGGTGCTTTGGCCCCTTATCAAAGTAAAAATTATACGAAAGTTGATGCCAAGTATTACGGACCGATTGTGGAAGGGATGCGAAGAGTTGTAAATGAACCTGGAGGAACCGCTGGGAGAGCTAAATTAAAAGAAGTTATCGTTTGTGGAAAAACAGGAACTGTACAAAATCCACAAGGTGCCGATCACTCTGTTTTTATTTCCTTTGCCCCTATGAATAATCCAAAAATTGCCATTGCAGTGTTTGTAGAAAATGCAGGTTTTGGTGGTACTTGGGCTGCTCCCATAGCCAGTTTGATGATAGAAAAATACATGACTGGAAAAATTTCCGATGAAGCAAAGGAGAAAAGAATAGTTGAAGCCGTTTTATCTAAAACCAAAAAATGAGAAACGACAAGAAACTAACCGAAAACATTGATTGGCCTTTATTCCTCTGTTATATCGCTCTGGTGATTATGGGTTTAGCCACGGTTTACTCCACCGCTTTTAATGAAGATCATCCCAATTTATTTGACTTTACGCAAAAATATGGAAAGCAGGTTTTATGGATTGTCGTTTCCTTGTTTTTGGGTTTAATGGTTTTTTTGATTGATAGTTCCATCTATCGCAAGTTTGCCGTTCCCATCTATTTGTTTACAATCTCTTTACTCGTTTTGGTTTTATTCATGCCTCCGATTAATGGCGCTAGGGCTTGGTTAGGTTTTGGTAGTTTTGGTATACAGCCTGCCGAATTTGCGAAAATAGGAACTGCCTTGTTACTTTCCCACTATATTTCCAATATCAATATGAACTTACAGAATGCAAAAACTGTGTTCTTATCCAACTTGATTATTCTTATCCCTATGTCCTTGATCATTCAGCAACCCGATGCTGGAACCTTGGTTGTTTTTACCTCTTTTTTATTCGTTCTATATCGAGAAGGCTTGTCTTATGATCCACTAATTTTACCAGTGGTAAATTTAATTCCAGGCATACGGTTCAAAAAAACCTGGGTCGGTTTACACTTCATTCCTATTTTGTTTTTCGTAGTGTTTTTATGTGTGCTCACCTTGTTGTTTTCCAATAGTATATTCGAATGGCGCTGGTTGAGTGGAATACAGGTTCCCGGTATCGTTGGAATCCTTTTCTTTCTTGTAATCATTAGTGTATTACTCTATTTCTTTCTTTCAAGAATGGCTTCCCGCCGGGAGAAAAAAAGAGCCTTTTTTGTCGTTTTATTAGGCTTCTGTCTGTCTGCAATGCTCTCAATGTCTGTTAATTTTTTATTTCAAGGTTTGGCGTCCCATCAAAAAGAAAGAATTGAATTAGTACTTGGCTTACAAGAAGCACCCGACGGGGCCGACTATAATAGAAATAGAGCGATGGCAGCAGTAGGTTCTGGTGGTGCATTTGGTAAAGGTTACAACAAGGCCTCATTGTCTAGCGTTGAAAGCAATCACGTTCCAGAAAGTGAAACGGATTTCATTTTTTGTCCTTTCGCGGAAGAATGGGGTTTTGCTGGCACCCTTATTTTGGTGGCCATTTATATGACAATGTTGCTTCGTATCATTGTTATTGCAGAGCGACAACGCTCCAAGTACTACCGCATTTACGCCTACTCTGTTGGAATGATTTTGTTTTATCATTTCGCCATCAATATAGGTATGAACATAGGTTTTGCACCAGTGATCGGTATTCCACTTCCATTTTTCAGTTATGGAGGTTCGTCCATGATGTCTTTTTCCGTATTGCTTTTTATCTTGTTGAAATTAGATAGTCAGCGACGGGATGTGTTGTTTTAAAGTTAATAGACCATAAAAACTGTACTGCTTCGTGCTCATAGAACTTTAATTCGTGAAAAACGTAACACTCTCATTATTAAACACAAAGTCGTTTCATAACCGTTATTTACCGTTATAGAAATACAAGGACATTTCATTAAATGACTCGATGAAATGATTTTTCAATACGACAGCAAAAACGGCCATTAGTCGTTTCATAGCCGTTTTAAAACGGTTAATGAGATCTAAAAATTTCCTTTTTACCTTGGTTTGAACGAAAAGTTTTCGTCCTGAAAAACACCATTCTTCCTGCATGTAGCCGTTGGTTTCATTTTGTCACGACCAGCAACTAAATTCACAAAACCTTTTCGATATTTAAGCGTAAAACCAAACCATGCGGGAAATCATTATAAACCAATCTCACTATTTGTCCCATACCACCTACTTTTTCTTTATTTTTACACTTCATTTAGCGCTTTATTTATGAGCTCAAAAAAACCGGTTGCAAAACCAGAATTTTCTGAAAATCAGTCAGATATGGCTGTAAAACTCACTTGGATCTTTGGATTGTTTCCGCTGGTGTTGGTTATTTGCTTGTTGCTTTTTCAGCCAAGCGATGAACTTCCCCCAGTAGCCATGCTCGATAATCCACCGGAATTATTAGCCAGTGTTGTGTATGCCGACGATGCCGAAACGGAATTAGGTCGCTATTGGAAAATCAATCGTACATCAGCAGAATTCACAGAGATCAGCCCGTTTGTGACGGATGCTTTGATTTCTACGGAAGACGAACGGTTTTTGGAACATGCTGGTGTTGATTTTCGCGCTATTGGTCGCGCCGTAGTTTCCATGGGTGGCTCTGGTGGTGCTTCTACAATAACTCAACAGTTAGCAAAGTTGTTGTTCACACTTCAACAACGGGATCGTGATGCAGACGCTGCTGCTCGAGGCGAATCTTTGTCAAATTCGCGATTGAAGGCGTTTCGTATTTTGGGTCGTGTCAACGAAAAAGCTCGCGAAAATATTATCGCTACGCGTTTGGAAAAACGATATACTAAAGAGGAAATTATCACTATGTATTTGAACCAATTCGATTTCTTGTATAATGCCGTTGGAATTGAAAATGCTTCAAAAGTTTACTTTAATAAATCACCAAAAGATCTATCTAAGGATGAGGCTGCTATGTTGGTCGGCATGTGTAAAAACCCAACTTTATACAATCCCTATACCTTCCGAATTAAGAACTACCGCCGATCTATCGCCGCTGAAAAAGAAATCCCTTTGGAACAAGTTTCGGCTCAAGAAGTTGCCGATAGACGAAGTGCCGATAGTACGCGAGCTGCCTCCAGACGCAACCAAGTTTTATATCAATGGCTCAAAAATTCGAGCAAAGAAAATGCTGCCATTCGAATTAAATTGACCCGTGAGGAATATGATTCCTTAAAGGTAAAACCTATTACCACCGATTATCAAGTGGTTGATCACAAGCAAGGTTCGGCACCCTATTTCCGAGAATCGACGCGACAAACCTTGACGAAATTGTTCCAAGAGAAAAACGAAGATGGAAGCTACAAGTACCAGCGTCCAGATGGACAGCCTTGGAACATCTACAACGATGGATTGAAGATTTACACCACCATCAATGCAAAAATGCAAGAATATGCAGAAGCAGCTGTTGATCGCCATTTAAGTCAAACTTTACAGCCTGAATTCGACCGAAATAACCGTCGTATGAAGAATTTTCCTTTCAGTAAAGATTTAGATCAAGAACAAATTGACCGTATAATGCGAAACGCACGACGTGTTTCCCTTCGTTATGCAATTGCAAAAGAAATGGGTAAATCTGAAAGTGAAATTGATAAAGAATTCAATACGCCTGCAGCCATGCGTGTTTTTACTTGGAAAGGAGAAAAAGACACCACTTTAACTCCCAACGACTCCATCCGTTATTATAAATCTTATCTACACGCTGGTTTATTGTCCGTAGAACCACAAACAGGATTCATCAAAGCTTGGGTCGGCGGAGCAAATATCGACCATTTTGCTTACGATCATGTTCGTCAAGGTCGACGACAAGTAGGCTCAACCATCAAACCTTTTGTTTATGCAACCGCTTTAGCGATGGGTGTTGTCAAACCATGCACTACTTTTTCTGGTGGATATTGTGTTGATTTACAAGACGGTAACGGAAATATTACCGGTCGCTGGTGCCCTAAAGGTGAAGCTGCAGGAACCATGGCACAAGGTTTGGCTCTTTCTTCCAACCCAACCACTGTGGCTGTTATGTCAAAAATGGGTGGATACGCTGGACCAAAAACGATTTCTAAGTTTTTAAAACAATTAAATATAAACGTTCGTCCAGAGGATGAAGTTCCTTCTATGTGTCTAGGACCTATGGATTTATCCTTATTTGAAATGGTGCCGGCTCAAGCTATGTTTGTAAATCAAGGAATTTTTATCGAACCTTCTTTTATTCTTCGCATAGAGGATAGAAACGGAAACGTTATTTATAGCGCTAAACCAGAGTCTAGAGAGGCATTGAATCAAAACGTAGCTTACCAAATGATCAAGTTAATGCAAGGGACCATAAACTTTGGTACTGGAGGTAGCTTGCGAAGCGGTCAATCGTGGGGTGGAATAACTGCTCCTACAGCCGGTAAAACTGGTACTACACAAAACAACTCCGACGGTTGGTTTATGGGTTTAAC
>JAHKAT010000327.1 GCA_018825925.1 Bacteroidota bacterium
CTGTGCGCGGAAACTGACCACCGATGTAAATCTTATATGTTTTGAGTACTTCCAAACGTTCCATGTTTTAATCAAATTTTAGATAAGCAGTCAGACCGTGTAAACCGCCTTCTCTTCCAAAACCACTTTCTTTGTATCCTCCAAATGGAGAGCTAGGGTCGAATTTATTGTAGGTGTTCGCCCAAACAACCCCAGCGCGCAACTGAGTCGTCAAATTGAATATTCGACTTCCTTTGTCGGTCCAAACGCCAGCCGCTAATCCGTAAGGACTATTGTTGGCTTTCTGAATCACTTCGTCTATGCTTCTGAACGTTTGTATCGCTAAAACAGGTCCGAAAATTTCTTCTTGAGAAATTCTGTTGGATTGAGCGACATCCAAGAACAAGGTTGGCGGACAGTAATATCCTTTCTTCGGTAGGTCACATTTAGGTTGGAACATTTCTGCACCTTCCTCTTTTCCGATTTTGAGATACTTTTCTATCGTTTCAAGTTGAGCCTTGGAGTTGATGGCGCCAATGTCAGTGTTCTTGTCCAAAGGATTACCAACAATCAATGACTCTAATCTGAATTTTAGTTTTTCAATCACTTTTTGAGCTACAGATTCTTGAACGAACAATCGAGATCCAGCACAGCATACGTGACCTTGGTTGAAGAATATTCCGTTTACAATTCCTTCCACAGCTTGGTCGAGAGGAGCATCTTCGAAAATGATATTGGCCGATTTTCCACCTAATTCTAAAGTCAATTTTTTGCCCGAACCAGCAATGGATTTTTGGATCAACTTTCCAACTTCAGTTGAACCAGTAAAAGCGATCTTGTTAACGTCAGGGTGCTTGACCAATGCAGCACCAGTCTTTCCAGCACCTGTAATGATGTTAACCACACCATTCGGTAGACCAGATTCTTGAATGATTTCAGCTAAAATCATCGCCGTTAAAGGAGTTGTTTCCGCAGCTTTTAAGACTACCGTGTTTCCAGTTGCCAAAGCAGGTGCGATTTTCCAAGCCGCCATCAGTATTGGAAAGTTCCATGGGATGATTTGTCCAGCTACACCCAGTGACTTCGGTTTTTTACCCGGAAAAGCTTCGTTTAGTTTGTCGGCCCAGCCCGCATAATAGAAAAAATGGTTGCAAGCTAAGGGAACATCGATGTCACGTGCTTCGCGTATCGTTTTTCCAGCGTCGAGACATTCGGCTACTGCAAGTTCTCGTGCTCGCTCTTGCATCATGCGTGCAATGCGGTAAATGTATTTTCCACGTTCCTTAGCAGGCATTTTCGACCAAGTCTTATCGTAAGCCGTTCGCGCTGCTTTCACCGCAAGATCTACGTCTTTTTCGTTGGCTTCAGCAAATTCAGCGATGAGTTCTTCGTTGGCTGGATTGATACTTTTGAAATATTTCCCTGAATTGGGTTTGACGAATTCACCGTTGATGAACAAGCCGTATTTTTTTTGAATAGTCAAATGGCCCGTACCTTCCAAGGCAGGTGCATAAGACCACATATTTTGTGTTTCCTTTCCCATTTGTTTAGTCGATAGAAATATAATCTGATGAGGAATAATAACCTGTATTGATTTTGTCGAGTTGAAGCAGAACGTCATTGGCTAAGCTACTTGCGCCGAAACGGAAGTATTCGTTTGTCAGCCATTTTTCGCCAAGAACTTCTTTTACCAGAACCAAATAATGTAAGGCCAATTTTGAACTGGAAATCCCGCCGGCTGGCTTCATTCCAATCATCTGACCTGTCGCAACGTAGTGGTCGCGTATCGCTTGGAGCATCGTGTAGGTTACCGGTAGAGTTGCAGCGGGTTGTATCTTACCTGTTGACGTTTTGATAAAATCTGCCCCAGCATGAATCGCCAAATCACTCGCTTTTCTTACTTGGTCTAGATTGGCCAGTTCACCTGTTTCAAGTATGACTTTCAATCTAGCCTTTCCACAAGCCTCTTTTATCTGTGCAATTTCATCAAAAACAAAATTGTATTCACCTTGAAGAAATTTCCCTCTGGAGATAACCATGTCAATTTCGTCGGCTCCTTGGTCAACGGCAAACTTTGTATCGTCGATTTTCACGGACATAGGCGCTTGTCCGCTTGGAAATGCTGTTGAAACACTAGCTACTTTCACTCCTGAGTTCCCGACGCTTTCTTTGGCAATTTTCACCATGGATGGATAGACGCAAACGGCAGCAACGGTAGGTAAACCTGGTATCGAATCGTGAAGGTGTTGAGCTTTGTAACACATTTGTTTGATCTTGCCCGGCGTGTCTTTCCCTTCGAGAGTTGTCAAGTCTATCATGTTCAGGATCATTTTCAATCCTTGAACTTTTGATTCATTTTTGATGCTTCTTGATTGGATTCGGGCTACTCTTTCCTCTGCACCAACTTGGTCGACAGCAGGGGAGTTGGCGAGTATGGCTTTAATATCTTTTGTCATAATCTGATAGGAGCTTCATAAAAAAAGGCCCAATAAAGAGCCTAGTATTTTGAAATTGGGATGAATCTTAGAGTTGACCGTCGGAATGATAAACACCTTTCTTAAACACTTTAACACGGAGTAAAATACCATCTTCGTCGTATTCATAAACTTTTCCATCCCACAACTGACCGTTTCTAAACTCGCCATCTTGCCAGATTTCATCATTCTGGTTATAAACCTTATTGTAACCGTTCAATGCAAATTTGGCGCCTTTCGTTCTCGGTCGCTGCACAACCGGTGCTTTTTCTTTACTCGCTCCAGGATCCTCGACATTGACACTTGGTCGAACCATGTCTTTTTGCTCAGAACTCACTAATTTTCCATCAGTGCCATACACGATAACTTCTTTCACATCACCATTTTCATAAAAACGGGTCGCTTTTCCTTGAGGTTTTCCTGATACTGAGATATATTCAAATTCTAATTGACCATTCGGATAATAGTATTTTACAACACCATTTTCTTTACCATCATTGGTGAATTTAGCTTCATATTCAAGAATTCCATTTTCGTGAAATCTTTTAAGTGAATCGCGATAGGCGTTTCTTTCAAAAGTGCCTATTTCTTTGATGTTACCGTTTGGGTGTATTTTTACGTAATAGCCTTGCGGGCGATTGTTTACATAAGTTCCTTTAAGGCGTGGGGTGGAACCATCATTGTGATATTTAATCCAAACACCCTCTTTTCGATCATCTTTGTATGGACCTTCTTCAAATTTTCCATTATTGGGATAGCCTTCTTCAGGACGGTCTTTTCCGTAATAAATCCAGTGACCTTGTTTACGACCATTGCGATCCGTTTTATTTACTTTACGTGGCTGCTGATCTTGGTCATGCTCAGCTGCGACAAGAGAATTAAATCCTGTCGAAATCACCAAAAAGAAAATCAAAAAGAATAAACGCATATTTTTTTGAGTGGTTAAAAACAAACTGCAAAGTACGATTTATAAATGAAAGAAACCTCGCTATTCATTAATTTATAGTCTTTAAATACTATGAATTATTGAATAATTACGCGGGTACATTTTCCAACATGACTTTCGTCATTTTGTATAAATCAAATTCAGCCTTCCAGCCCCAGTCGTTCAGAGCATGTTCATCACAAATTGAATCTGGCCAGCTATCGGCGATTTTTTGACGAAAATCAAATTCATAATCGATTTTAAAGTCAGGTTGAAATTTCTGAATACTTTCAGCCAACTCTTTTGGTGTGAAATCACAGCCTGAAAGGTTGTAGGAAGATCTTATTTTTACATTTTCCTTTGAAGTTTCCATTAATTCTATGGTTCCGCGAATTGCATCGTCCATAAACATCATTGGCAAACGTGTGTTCTCACTCAAAAAGCTAGTAAATTTATTGTTTTGTTTGGCTTTATAAAAAATGTCAACAGCATAATCTGTAGTACCTCCTCCAGGCAAACTTTTGTATGAAATTAAACCAGGGTAACGAATAGAGCGAACATCGACATCAAAGTTTTGTGCATAATATTCACACCAACGCTCTCCTGCTTGTTTCGAAATACCATAAACCGTACTCGGTTCCATAACGGTGTATTGTGGCGTATTTTGTTTTGGCGTCGTTGGACCAAAAACAGCAATACTGCTTGGCCAAAATACTTTTTTCAAGTGCTTTTCTTTGGCTAAATCAAGAATAGTAAATAGCCCTTCCATGTTCAGTTTCCAAGCAAAATCTGGATTTTTCTCAGCAGTTGCAGAAAGTAAGGCGGCTAATAAATATACTTCAGTAACTTGATTGTCAATAATATATTCACGAACTGCAGGGCGATCCATAATATCCAATTGGACATAGGGGCCATTTTTTAAAAGTTCAGGACAATCCTGCTTTATATCGGATGCAATGATGTTTTCTGTACCAAACATCTCGCGTAATTTTAAAACCAATTCAGTTCCAATTTGTCCGTTAGAGCCGATTACCAATACTTTTTTCATAGGATTTATGTTTGTGCAAAAATACTGTTTTCAACATTTTTTAAGGTAATGTCACTGTTTTATTTGGAAAAACTTATGATTAAAAAAAAGAAAGTTGTTTTTTAATTGATTGGAGAAGCGGCTTGTGTAGTTTCTTTTTGATCTTAGTTATCCACCGAAATATTGTTGTTTGGTGTACTTTGAATAGCCTTCCAAGCTCTTCTTCATTTTTTTCTTCC
>JAHKAT010000328.1 GCA_018825925.1 Bacteroidota bacterium
GTGGTGGCTTGGAAGAACTCAAGGGCAAGTTTGGCAGAGACTTGTCTTTCAATGGATACCCTTGTGGGATCAAGCTGTGGTGCTGGTTTGGTCGTTTGCTTAATATCCTCTCCCTTCTCTGGTTTGGACTTAGGTTCCGCTATTCCCACAACTTCGTGTTTCTTAAAGCTCCACCTACCCCTATCGTCCTGGGACAGGTTATCAATAGCGAGAACATTCCCCGGGGTGATATTGTCGTCTTCGTCTTTCAGGAATGTGGTATATGGTACATCCTCATCCGTTGTTACCTGAGTAAGTTTCCAGTTCCCATAATCGTTAGCACCCGTCTTTAATACTTTGACTGCCTTAACTGTTATGTTCAAATTACTCCTCCTCTATTTCTAAATTGGCTACTCTTTTCCCTGGTATCATTAATAGCTTTTAACTGTCCAATATTAAAACAAGCCCAAAACATAACTCCTAATCCCCCAGCACACCAGAGATTGGATTGAAATCCCCAAGCAAGTAAACAAGCAAGAACCATCCAGTTCTGCATTGATTTTTTATTGGGGTATGAATGGAACTGACGACCGATTGGATTTACACAATATATTTTTTAGTGATACCTACGAAGCCGAATTTAAGGCTCTTTTTGAAAGCAAGACACTCGCAAGCGACCCTACTGTTTATGTGCACGTAAGCTCCAAAATGAAAAAGGACGACGCTCCTGAAGGAAAGGAAAATTGGTTTGTTATGATCAATGCACCCAGTAATTCTGGACAAGATTGGGAAAAGTTTAGAAAAGACGCTCGAATACTGATCCTCGAAAAACTAACACGCATACTAGGTTACTCTGTTGCATCTCGAATTGAAGTAGAAGAATATTTAGATCCAATTCGCATCGAAAGTAGAACTTCAAGTTTTGCTGGTGCATTGTATGGTGCAAGTTCAAATCATCGATCAGCTGCTTTTTTTAGACACGCCAATTTTTCTATAATCAAAGGATTGTATTTCGTTGGTGGAAGTGTTCACCCAGGAGGTGGAATTCCACTTTGTTTGCTTTCGGCGAAAATTGCAACCGGAGATTTGATTGGTGAAAAATGATTTTTCGACTTCACTCAATCTCAACGCCACAAAATCAACCCACTTCTATTTCAGTGCGAATAATATCTTCTAAAGTTTCACGTCGACGAATGAGTTTCATCTTTTTTCCATCCACTAAAACTTCGGCAGGACGAAGACGAGAATTATAGTTGTTGGCCATAGAAAAGCCATAAGCTCCAGCGTTTCGTATAGCTAAAACATCTCCTTCTTTTACTTCAGAAATCAAACGGTCGTATCCTAAGGTATCGCTTTCACAAATATACCCTACCACACTGTACAAACGCTCTGTTCCATTTGGATTTGAGACATTATCAATTTGGTGGTACGCATCGTAAAACATTGGCCGAATCAAATGATTTTGACCACTATCTACACCGATAAAAACAGTACTTGTGGTTTGTTTAATCACATTTGCTTTCACCAAAAAATGACCTGATTCGGAAACCAAATATTTTCCAGGTTCGAACCAAAGTTCCAAATCTCGTCCGTATTCTTTACAAAAAGCTCTGAAAGAATCTGCAATTTCTTTTCCTATTTGCTCGATATTGGTAACGATATCACCTTTTTTATAACCTACCTTAAAACCAGAACCGAAATCCAAAAATTTTAGGTCAGGAAACTCTTTTGCTGTCTCATAAAGCAAAGCAGCACCTCTTAAAAACACTTGTGCGTCAATAATATCGCTTCCTGTATGCATGTGCAAACCGGTGACTTGAATTTTAAAGGTGTCTGTAATGCGCTTAATGTGTCGCACTTGATGTATGGAAATCCCAAATTTTGAATCAATATGTCCTACTGATATATGACTGTTTCCACCCGCCATAATATGCGGATTGATTCGAATACAACAAGGAACAGAGTCTCCATAAGTGTTTCCAAAAATTTCAAGAATGGATAAATTATCTATATTGATGTGCACTCCCAATTCCACTGCTTGTTGTATCTCCGAAAAATCGACACAATTGGGGGTATACATTATTTGACTCGGCAAAAATCCAGCACGTAGTCCAAGAAAAACTTCCTCTATCGAGACAGCGTCTAAATCTGCTCCTTCAGCCTTTAATAATTGTAAAATATGAATATTGCTTAATGCCTTCATCGCATAATGCAATTTAACAGGCAAACCGTCAAAAGCATTTTTTAGGGTATTAAATTGCTTGCGGATTTTTGTAGCATCGTAAACGTAGGTTGGGGTTTGGAATTCTTCGGTTACTTGTAGAAGTTGTTTAGACGTCATTAATTTCAAGTTTGCCGCAAAGATAGCTTGTTGTTTTTAATTATGTTTTGTTAAAATTTAAGTGTTTGGTGAAATAATTAACAAAAAAGCTATTTATGTGTAAAAACTAGTTTTTGGTGAAAAATACCATGTAGTCCCAGGCACATAGAACTGGAGACTGACAAAAAACAAATTTATTTCTTCTTATCAAGCTCCTTCAACCCATCTTTCAACCAATTATTGAAGTCTTTCGGTTTAGAATGATGCTCGTAATCTGCTGGGCCATTTCCTAAATCCTCACCTTTTGGAGATTGAAGAATGTAATACGGTTGGGCTGTAATTTGGTATTCTTTTAGTTGTTTGTACATCCATTTATCGCCAGTAGTTTTTAAACTCATCATTTTACCTTTGCGCAATTCAACCACTTTTCTCTCCGATTCTGGCAAAGGAATTCTTTCGTCAACATGAAGTGAAACAATCACCACATCATTTCTTAAAATGTCGATAATACCTGGTTCTCCCCACACGCTTTGCTCCATTCTTCTACAATTCACACAATTATGTCCTGTAAAATCAACAAACAAGGGTTTATTTACTTTCTCAGCATGCGCTAAAGCAAGGTCATAATCGTGAAACACCATAATGTTTTGTGGTCCTAGCTCCATACCTTCAACAGTTTCGCTGCTTGAAACCGAAGAAGACGAACCTCCTCCGCCAAAACCAAGTGGAGATTCAGAATAACTCATAGGTGGTGGAAAGGCTGCTATCAATTTCAACGGAGCGCCAAACATTCCTGGAATCATATAGATTACGAACATTAACGTCAATATACCCATCAGCGACCTGCCAACGGACAAATACTCCAACGGACTATCGTGGGGTAAACGGATTAAACCGAACAAGTAGATGGTCAAAACTAAGAATATTGCAATCCAAATGGCCAGGAATAATTCTCTTTCTAACAGGTGAGATTGAAGTGCGAGATCTGCATTCGATAAAAATTTGAAAGCCAAAGCCAACTCCAAGAATCCGAGCACTACTTTCACAGTGTTTAACCAACCGCCCGATTGTGGCAAACTATTCAACCAGCCTGGAAATGCCGCAAATAATCCAAAAGGAAGGGCCAATGCAAAACCAAAACCAAACATACCCATCAGTAGCGCCTCGCCTCCTCCTTGAGAAGCAGTACCTACCAATAAGACACCTAGAATTGGACCCGTGCATGAAAAAGAAACCAAAGCTAAAACCAAAGCCATAAAAAAGATTCCAATCAATCCACCTTTGTCGGCTTTAGCATCCGCCTTATTCACCCATGAACTTGGCATTCTAATCTCAAAAGCACCCATGAAAGAAAGTGCAAAAACGATTAACAAAATAAAGAATGCAACATTAAACCAAGGATTCGTGGACATTTCATTGAGCAAACTAGCTGAATTTGTAACCACGACCAACAAGCCAAGTAAAACATAGATTAAAATGATACTTAATCCGTAAATACTTGCGTTTTGAATTCCTTTTGCTTTGGAAGGACTTCTTTTGGTAAAGAAACTCACCGTCATTGGAATCATAGGAAAAACACAAGGCGTAAGCAAAGCCGCCAAACCACTGATAAAAGCCAAAATGAATATTTTCCAAAGAGATTTATCTTTTACAGTACCTTTCTTATCAACATTGTCAATTTTTGATGATTTAAGCTCTTTTTCCGTTGAATTATTTTTCGCTGTGTCTGCAGAAACCAAAGCTTGATTCTCCACATCGGTTGGCGCATCAATTACTGGTGTTGGGACTTCTGCTACAGCAATTTGACAACCTTTTATCTTTAAAGAAATTGGGTAATCTGCATTGCGCAAACATTTAACGTCATTACACGTTTGATATTCAAATGTACCTTCAACGGTAAACGGTTCGTCTACTAAAATTTTAATTTTTTGTTTGAACACAACTGTTCCTTCATGAAAAAACAAATCTTCATCTGCCAATTCATCTCGCATATAATGCGGTTTAGGCTCAACAACCTTTCCAAGTAATTCAAAATTCTTTGATTTTTTAAAAGTCAAAGAACTAGGAAACAAAAAACTCCCTTCCGGCAACTTCATTGCGTTGATATGCCACTTCGGAACAATTTTAACCGTTGCTACTAAAAATGCCTCACAATCGGTTTGTTGCACACTAAAGGTGGCCTTTACTTTATCTTCAGGTAATTCAATTTGTGTGTTCCCGAACACAGAAAAGAAGGCTGTAAAAAGGGCTAAAAGGAAAAAATTTTGCATTGATTTTGTTGGTTGGATCATTTCTAATTTAATGATGTGATTGAATGTTCGAAATTTTTAATTTAATCTAATCTCTAAGATTTCATCTATTGGAGGTAGACACATAACGTCATTGCAAACCATGAAATTAACGGTATATTCAATTGTTGAAGGTGCTTCGTACAAAACTTTTTGAGAAAATTTCACTTCCTTTTCAAAGTACAATACCTCAGACTCAAAGTTTTCATCAAAAGCTTTTATTGGTTCAGGCTCAGCTACTGTTGCAAACAACTTTGCGTTTCCTTGGACTTTAAAAGTAAAACTGGTTGGAATCGGTCCTGCCATTGGATCAACAGCTTGGGCATATAAGTGCCAACCTTCCTGAATGTTTGCGTAAATATTAATTTGTTTCGTTTCTTGGTCATAGCCACTGCGCCACGAAACAACTTTATCTTGCGAAAAGGCAAGAAAAACAGAGCAAATGAAAACAAAAGTTAAACTGAATCTCATGAAACAAAAATAGCGCATTGCTGCATATATTTCATGAATTTAGCTCTTCATCCTTGGAATCCTAACAAATTTTGTGATTGGAATTATAATTACTTCAGTTCAATATCAATGATATTCTCCAGTGGAATCCATATTCCTCCCTTTAAGCAAAGGTATTTGTTGCCGCTTGCCCAAATCGTAGTAGTAATGCTTTTTTCGCCTTCATCGTCCTTATAAGTTATATAAACTTTGGTATGGTACGAGTTGCCAATTAAAAGTGCTCCAGCAATTTTTCTTTCTAAATTTTGGTCCTGTTCAATGTTCACTGGTTTTTCGAAAGAAGGTTGAGAAATTTCTTCAGTTTCATTAATGTTCGTAGTGAGTGCGAGTTCCATAATCCTTTCGTTTTCAATGACTATATTCAAATGTACAAAAATGATAATGCCTTTTTTTACTCAAGGGAGTTAAATGTATATTCGAGTGTATTTACTTAAAATCGCAAACAGAATTAGAAATAATAGTCAACCGAATTAAAAAATTTTAATTTTACTCAACATTAAAAAAAATGGTTCGATTCTTCTATTTTATTCTTTGGGTTACTATGAATTATGTTCTCCGAATATATTTCAAAACGATTAAAGTAATAAATGGTCCGAAGGAATTTTATGGTCGCACGATATATGTATCCAACCATGCCTCCGCTTTTATGGATCCTCTTGTTGCAGGTGCACTGAGAAGGCCCATTGTTTTTTTTATGACCCGTTCGGATATTTTTAATTCAATAAGTCGACCGTTTTTATGGGCAGCCCATATGCTCCCAATTTATCGTCAACACGATGGAGAGGATACTAAATCAAAAAATGAAAAGGTATTTAATGAATGTGCTAAAATTTTAAAGTATGGTCGAAACCTACTTATTTTTAGTGAAGGGTTTACGGACGATAAATTTATAAGAAGGTTAAAGCCTATCAAAAAAGGAGCTGTTCGTATTGGATTCAACACACTTGAAAAATACAACTGGCAATTCAATGTAAATGTGGCAGCAATTGGAATCAATTATACCGACCCGAATCAATTGAGGAGTGAGGTTTTGATTTCAAACTCAAATAAAATTTGTTTAAACGATTACAAAGAACGCTATCTCGAAAATCCGAACAAAGTAATAAACGAGCTCACCAAATTAATGGAAGGGCTTATGCAAGAACAGATCACCCACATACAAAACAAAGATTTTAGTGAGTTGCACGAAAACGTGATGGCCATCACTGGAAAAGGCATGCATCCCACGCAAACCGACTTTACTATCCCACTTCAAGAAAGATGGAATTATTCAAAAAAATTAGCTGAATTTATCAACCAAAATGAGCGTGTTTTTCAATCAACAGACCTAGGTGAACGCCTTAAGATTCATCATATAAAAGCAGAAAAAACAGGTGTTTTATGGAGTGACATACAAAACTTACTCAAAGGTAAATCCATCGATTATTTACTCGATTTGTTCTTACTTGTATTTTTACTGCCAGTGGTTATTTTAAATTTAATTCATTCCTATTTTCCTTACCTTTTTATAAAAAAATGGGTTGAAAAATCCTTTAAACGCAAGGTGTTTTGGGGTTCCGTAAAATTGCTTCTGGGAATGATTATTATTGGATTATTAAATATTCCGATCGTTTATTTTTTGACGAATTACTTTGGGGTATCCTATTGGTGGGGATTTACCTATTACCTATGTCTTGGCCCCTTTTTTTTAGGACATATTTACTGGAAAAAAGCATGGTTTAATTTTCAACGTAAAAAATTTCTTACTCAAGAAATAGTTAAAACAGTAGCTGCCTCTCAACAAAATTTGCAAAAAGAAATTCGCACTTTAATTCCTTTTGCCTAAAACTTCAAGGATAGAAACCAAAGAATACCTAACCCTCCAAAAACTGAAACGCCAATATTAATCAAGGCCATTGAAACATTCGTTTGGATCAAATCAAAGGTTTCCATTGAAAAAGTTGAAAAAGTGCTGAATCCTCCACAAAAACCAGTAATAAAAAATAATTTAAGCGTTGTTTGATCTAATTTTGGTGTCCAAACATAAACAGCCAGACCTAAAATCAGAGTTGCCAACACGTTTGCCCCAAGCGTAGCCCAAGGAAAATTCAATGAGGAGTTTCTAAGAACTTGGCTCAATCCAAATCGACAAACTGACCCTAAACCACCTCCTATAAAAACCCAAATCCAACTCATTGATACAATTTCAAACGTTTTGAAAATACTTTAAAAATAATTACAGAAACAGTTAAACCTACACAAAATCCTCCTAAAATGTCTGATAAATAATGAACACCTAAGTAAATTCTAGAATAAGCAACACAAAGTGTAACTCCAATAACCATCCAACTTATCCAGCGCTTGTTCGGCCAGGTTGCGATTATTGTCCAAAAGGTAATTGCTGCAAAATTCGTGGCATGGTTAGAAACAAAGCCATACATGCCTCCATAATACATTTCACCGTTTTCAAAGACATGATAATGTAGCTGATCGCGCAGATTTAAATTATGGGAAGGCCGAAACCGAGCCACAGTCTCTTTAATCAGTTGAGCTGAAATGATGTCAGCCAAAGCTACGGAAGCAATTGCCAACAGTGTAAATGCAAAAAAGTATTTTAAAGGATAACTTCTATAAACTGTAAAAAGGATAAACAAATAGAGAGGAATCCAAATTGCTTTCCCAGAAACCAACCAAAAGAAAAGATCTAAGAATGTAGTATGTGCTCCGTTTATCGCAAGAACAATCCAAGCATCTAGAACTTCCAAGGCTTCCATCAATGCAATAATTTCCAGATTTCATCCTTCAACTCCATTAATCCATCCTCTGCTACAGAAGAGATAAATAGACATGGTAAATCTGGTAAATCCTTCGCTATTTCGGCTTTTAATTCGTCATCCAACATATCTGATTTGGTAATCGCCAAGAGTTTGTCTTTGTGCAATAATTCTTGGTTAAACGTTCGAAGTTCATTCAACAGTATTTCATAATCCGCTTTCACATCATTGGAGTCTGCTGGTATCATAAATAATAAAAGTGAATTCCTTTCAATGTGCCTCAAAAAACGCAATCCTAAACCTTTTCCCTCACTTGCACCTTCGATAATACCTGGAATATCAGCCATAATAAAACTTCGGCCGTCACGATAAGCAACAATTCCTAAATTGGGGCGAAGAGTTGTAAATGGATAATCTGCAATTTCAGGTTTTGCTGCCGACAAAACAGAAAGTAGCGTGCTTTTTCCTGCATTTGGAAACCCAACTAAACCGACATCTGCCAATACTTTCAGCTCGAGGATACACCAACTTTCTTCACCTGGTTCACCTGGCTGTGCAAAACGAGGAGTTTGATTGGTTGACGATTTAAAATTATCGTTACCCAAACCACCTCTACCTCCAGGCATCAATATTTTTTCTTCACCGTCGTAAGTGATTTCAAAAAGTACTTCACCCGTTTCAGCGTTTTTAGCAATTGTTCCAATTGGAACTTCAACATAGGTATCTTTTCCTTGGCGCCCAGTTTTCATACCTCCCGCGCCATGAGTTCCATGTTCAGCTTTGAAGTGTTTGTTGTACTTCAAATGCAAGAGAGTCCACAATTGTGTGTTTCCTTTAATAATGATGTGCCCACCTCGACCTCCATCACCACCATCCGGTCCACCTTGAGGGATATATTTTTCACGACGAAAATGAGTAGAGCCACCCCCACCGTTACCCGATTTACAATGAATTTTAACGTAATCAACAAAATTATCTAATGCCATCGGGTTTATTCTTTTAAATTGAGGCTATTGCCTCGTTAAGTCGCATTGATATTTCATCGATAGTTCCTATCCCATCAATACCAATAAATTTATTTTGCTTTTGGTAAAATGCTTTTACCGGTTCGGTTTCATTTTTATAAACCTGAATTCGATTAGCGATTACCTTCGGGTCAGCATCATCAGCTCTACCACTAACTTCTGCGCGCTTTTTCAATCGATTTTTCAATTCATTCTCTTCAACTTCTAAAGCAAGCATCACAGAAATTTCAGTGGACAGTTCTTTCAGAAGTTGATCCAAAGCTTCTGCTTGTGCATTTGTACGAGGAAAACCATCGAAAATAAATCCTTTCGCCTCCTGGTTTTGAAGCACTTGATCTTTAAGCATTTGAATCGTAACCTCATCGGGAACCAATTGGCCTTTGTCAATATAGCTTTTTGCCAATTTACCCAATTCAGTATCGTTGCTCATGTTATAACGAAAAATATCACCTGTAGAAAGGTGTTTTAATCCGTACTTCTCAATCAATCTTTCCGATTGCGTACCCTTTCCAGCACCTGGAGGGCCAAACAAAACAATATTCAGCATAGTATTCTGTGAGCAATTTTGCTCTTTTAATTGATAAATTTCGTCTAAATTCCGTCCCTTTTCATTGTAATCCAAACCATATCCGACCACGAATCTTTTTGGGATAGAGAATCCTATAAATTTAGGAATTTCTTTTCCTTCAAACGCTTCTGGTTTAAATAACAAGGAACAAACCTCTACAGAAGCAGGTTTTTGTAGGTTCAACAATGTTTTAACTTTTTCAATGGTGATTCCCGTGTCTACAATATCTTCAACAATAAGGACGTGTTTCGAGGCGATGTCTGTAGTAAGGCCAATCACCTCGTGTACGCTCCCTGTAGATTGCATTCCTTCATAGGATTGCACTTTTATAAAACTAATAGAGGATGAAACTGTGATTTTTCGATACAAGTCTGCGGCAAAAATAAATGCACCATTTAAAACGGCAATAAAAACCACCTCCTTACCAGCATAGTTATTATTGATGCTTTCAGCAAGGTTAGAAATCTCCTTATCGATTTCTTCTTTTGTTATAAATGATGTAAATTTTTTATCGAGCAGTTCGACCACTATACCTTAATTTGTCTGCAAAAGTACAACTTTCTAAAAAACGAACTGCCCTGAAGTTAGATTCATGACCTAATAGATTTTTATCTTTGCGCCATGAAAAATGCAAACTACGGTAAAAATTTCAAGTTAGGAATGCTTGGCGGTGGTCAATTGGGACAAATGTTTATTCAACAAGCGATGAATTTTGACGTTCGTGTACATTGCCTAGATCCCGACCCAGATGCGCCTTGCGCAGACCTTGCGAGTAGTTTTACTGTTGGTTCATTAACCGATTTTGACACCGTTTATTCTTTTGGAAAGTCAAAAGACTTGCTGACCATAGAAATTGAAAATGTAAATATTGATGCACTCGATTTATTGCAAAAAGAAGGTAAAATAATTTTTCCAAGTCCGAGAACACTTCGAATTATTCAAGATAAAGGCTTGCAAAAAGAATTTTATGCTGCAAATAATTTACCAACAGCTGGTTTTTCGATTTTCAACTCTAAGGCCGAAATTCAACAAACGAAAAACTTCCCTTTTGTTCAAAAATTGAGAACCGGAGGTTATGATGGAAAGGGAGTTCAAGTGATTAGAAATCAAAATGATTTCGAAAAATTATTCGATGCTCCTAGTATAGTAGAGGAAATGATTCCATTCATTAAAGAATTGTCTGTTATCGTTTCTCGTAACCAAAATGGTCAAACAGCGGTTTATCCAACAGTAGAATGCGAGTTTAATCCAGATGCAAACTTGGTGGAATTTTTATTTTCTCCTGCTGATATATCTGAAAATATAGAGAAAAAAGCACAAGAAATTGCTTTGGACGTAATCAATAAACTTGATTTTGTTGGGATTTTAGCAGTCGAACTTTTCTTAACCGAAAGTGGAGAGATTCTAATCAATGAAGTAGCCCCTCGACCGCACAACTCAGGTCACCAAACTATAGAAGGAAATATCACTTCTCAATTTGAGCAACATTTAAGATCAATTTTAAATTGGCCACTTGGTTCTACCGATATTATACAACCTTCTGTAATGATCAATCTTCTTGGTTCGGCAAACTTTCAAGGAAAAGCCTATTATGAAAATTTAGAAGATATACTTCAACTGTCAGGCGTTCACATTCATCTTTATGGAAAAGAGTTCACAAAACCTTTTCGCAAGATGGGACACGTTACAATTTGCCACAAAGAAATAGAAGAAGCCAAAAAAATTGCCCGCCAAGTAAAAGAAAAACTGAAGGTGATTTCTCTGTAAAACAAAGCTGCTACTGACCATCAAGCAAAATAACTCATGAGATTTTCATTGCTTTTTATATTTTGTTTAACTTTTTGTTCGTTTTGTTAAACAGTTTTGTTTAACTTTGTTTCAAAACATTTAAACAAAACTTTATGTCAACTTTAGAATTCAATCAAACTTTGTTGCAGCTCGAGTCCTATTTAAAAGCATTTGCATTTACGTTTACAAGAAACGAGGAAGATGCAAAAGACCTGACACAAGAAACTATATTAAAGGCATTTACCTACCGAAACAAATACACGCCACACACCAATTTCAAGGCTTGGGTGTTTACCATCATGAGAAATATTTTCATTAACGGTTACCGCCGAAAAGCAAAAGCTAAAACCATTTTTGATCATTCGAACGAAAATTATTTACTTTCTAATTCGGGTGAAAACCCCGATAATCCAGAAAATCAACCCATAATGGATTTTGCTGATCAGAATCATGAGCCCCTCTATGCTTATGCTTATA
>JAHKAT010000329.1 GCA_018825925.1 Bacteroidota bacterium
ACGCTGAATTCGCAGACCACACTGAACAGTTTTTGGTCGAACGATTAAGAAAATTAGATGCTTTCATTCCTGAACTGTCAATAGTAGCGGAAATTGACGGAAAAATAGTTGGACATATTCTATTGACGAAACTCAAAATCAAAAACGAGTCGACTGAATTCGATTCATTGGCGTTGGCACCTGTTTCTGTCTTACCTGAATTTCAAGGAAAGGGAATTGGTGGAAAACTAATACTTGAAACGCACAAAAAGGCAAAAGAATTAGGGTATAAATCAATCGTTCTTTTAGGACACGACAAATACTATCCAAGATTCGGATATGAACAAGCGGATAGATACGGAATAGAATTGCCATTTGAAGTTCCGAAAGAGAATTGTATGGTAATTGAATTGGTTGAAAACGGACTTAAGGGAGTAAATGGAATGGTTGAATACCCTAAAGAGTTCAATGAATAAAAAAATACGACACCACAACAAACTTGAAACAAACGAGAATAACATACGATTGGACAGCTGACACAATTTATACAATAGTTTGGACATTGATTTTTATGACTGTCTTTGAAATGGTTTTAAAAGCTACAATAAATCCAGACGATTCACTTGGTAAGCGTTTGTTATTTATCTATCTACTAACTGTACCTCTGACAGCAATTTTCGTTGGACTAAGACCTGTGTTAAGTTTATTTACTTTTCCTGACACATTGTTTTTGAACGACATTGGACAGCTTACTTTAAGAAACGGAGACATTATAAAATTAGACAACATCAAATCACTTGAGATTAACCAAGTAGGCTTTGGACAAGGACATCTATTATATTATGAATTGACTTTTTTTGAAAAACCTATAAGTTGGAATAATAGAAAAAGGAGTTCTCTTATTTTAACCGAGCGTTATAATATTAAATACATTTTCCAGACAAGGACAGACTTTTTAGACAAGTTAATTGATTTAGGGTTAAGTGAAAAAGCAATACAATGGAAACCTGAAAAAACGAAACATTTATTTGGAATAAGAGATAGATTTAAAAAATAACTGGTGCTAACAGCACCTACCCAAAAGTGGCGGTTCAGTGGTTAAATCAAGCTTTGTGCTTCTATCAAAGTTTGTGCTTGGTTGACAGTGAAGTGCTTCGAAATCGCCACCTTCGGGTAGCTGCAAAACGTTAGCCACAACAGAAGAAAATGAGACAATTATTACTAATATTATTTGTGATTTCAAGCTTAGGCTGTTCATCAAACAGTAACACACAGAAAGAAATGGGGATATTTGATAAACTATTCAATAAAAAAGAACAAAGTACTTCACCCAAAGAACCTGCTCAGAATTCTGATAAATTAATGGATGCTGATAAATTTTGGAGAATTATTGCAACCACAATTGCAAATAGTTTGGGAAATTATGAAAAACAGCAAACTGAACTTGAAAAAGAATTATTAAAACTGACTGCCATTGAAATTTTAGAATTTGATAATAAGTTTAGATCCTTAAGAGGTGAAGTTTATAATTGGGATTTTTGGGCTGCAGCATATATAATTAATGGTGGGTGCTCTGATGATTGTTTCTCTGACTTTAGAGGCTGGTTAATTGGACAAGGAAAAACGATTTTTGAAAATGCAATTAAAAGTATTGAAACACTTTCTGAACTAAAGGAAACAAATAATGGGGATTGGGAAGGACTAAGTTATGTTCCAACTGACGCCTATGAAAAAAAGACTGGCAATACTATACCAAGTGGAATTCGTGAAAATACTGAAATCACTGGAAAAGAATGGAGCGAAGACGGTGACGATTTGAAAAATAAATATCCTAAGTTATGGACGAAATTTGGAGTGCAATAAATCAATAAAAAGTGGCTAACACAAGCTACAATCCATGCAGGTTTACGCTTCGAGAAATCGCTTTTTGATTAAAAAATCTATTCTTATCTTCGAAAACCAACTTTAGTAAGGAGCTGCACGTTTCGTAGCTTCAAACGTTATGGGCAACTTAAGATAAACAACATTCAATGAAGCCCTTGAATTTCATATTATTCATTTTACTTTTTCAGCATTCTATTGGGCAGGTAGTAATTGATTTGACCAGTCCAGAAATCATAAAAGAAAATAAGGTCTATAGCTGTAAAGAGTTATGGGATTCTAAAGATGGACCAACTGTATTCTTTGATTCTCTTGGATATCCGATATACCATACTTTCTCTGCCTCAGTTCTTGATTCATCCTATCAATTAACTGATGGATTTTTTGGGAAAAAGACATTCGAATTTGATGAATCAGGGAATTTAATAAAGACAACAGTTTTGCAGCCAGTATTGATTGATTCATTTGAAATTTATAGAGAATTGAATTATTATTATTTGGATACAATACTAGTTAAAGAAGTTTCTAGAACCTTTAATCCCAACGAGAGTTTCTCAATAATTTATGATTATTCAAATTCAACTCTAAAAAGTTCAAAATTCTTCAAATTAAAGGACTCAATCACTTTAAGTACCATTTACGATGGAATAAAACACTTTTATTATGATTCGATAGGCCAGTTGAAATCAACTCATTCAGAAGGTGAATATTATGGGAATTACTCCTCTCAATACAGTTATTACGGAGATACAACTTGGGTTAAAACAGAAGATATATCCAATCCAGATAAAGAAGAAATACAATATTGTAAAATGAAAAATAATGGGCGCTTGACTGAACTAATTACAACACGTAAATATTCAACTTATCGTGAGAAATTCATTTACAATGATAACGGGCTTTTAATTAAAATTCAAGGTTTCACAGACAATGGAGATATGAAAAATGAACGTTTATTTGAATACAAATTTATTGAATGAAATGCCTATAACAGGCGCTAAACTTCAGCCACTCAGGCGCTCCGAGAAAAAAAAAGTTTATACTTGAAAATTCGGTGCTTAAATGTGGTTGCGGTGAGAGTGGCCAAAGCCTAGCGCCGGAACGTTATGTGTAATTCTCCCTGTTTCCTATAGCC
>JAHKAT010000330.1 GCA_018825925.1 Bacteroidota bacterium
ATTCCAACACCCTCCATATAATGAGATTCACTTGAGAAATGTTGAATACCCGTTGCGAAAAAAGAAAAGTTGGAGACCGCTCTTGGAATATCGACATGAGCCGCCAAACTAACCGGTTTTCCATTGTCTTTTGATTCCGCTTTTGCAAACTCATCCATTCTTTTTTCGATTCCATCTGCAATTTTCTGAATGATCTTACCTCTTTCTTCAGCGGGTAAATTCGCCCATAAAGGGAATGCCTTTTCAGAAGCAAGAACAGCAAGTTCAACATCTTTTTCGGAAGAACTGGGAATTAAAGAATAGACTTGACCCGTTGACGGATTGTAATTATTCAAATATTCGCCCTCAATAGGGTCTAGAAATTGACCATTTATATAATTTCTAATCTTTTCCATTCTCAGTCTTTTAATTTTTCAATATCCAATATCAGCTGATCTACCTCTTCGACACTAGTTCCGTCATAATATCCGCGAATTCTTCTTTTCTTGTCAATGAGCACAAAATTATTCGTGTGAATAAAATCCGTTCCCGCATCACCGGCATTTGCCGTTTCTGCTGGCTTTAAAAGGAAAAAATATTTTCGAGCTACCTTGTATATACTCTCCTTTGGTCCTGTCAAAAATTGCCAATACTCTAATTTAGCATTATGTTTTTCAGCATATACATCCAGAACATCGGGCACATCATTTTCTGGGTCGACCGTAAAGCTTAACAGTTGAACTTCATTAGATGGAAAAATCGATTTTTGTATCCGCTGCATTTGCACGTTCATTTGAGGACAAATAGATCCACAACGAGTAAAGAAATACTCTACTACCCATATTTTATTTGAAAAGTCTGTATCGGAAACTTTCTGTCCTTTTTGGTTAAGAAACTGAAACGAACCAATCACATGCCCTTGTCCCATTCTCAATAACTCTGGGTCGACGGTGTTTTCAACCACATCCACAGGGTTTATAATCGGGAGAGGCTTTGGTTTTGGTTTTATGAAATAATAAGCAACCGGTATGCAAACCAAAAAGACCAAGAATAACCAAAAAAACTTCCGCATTTAACAAAGGTAAGTCTTTCCTTGATTTTTGTTTCAAAAGCCGCTGTTGAGTTATTTATTCTTTTGGGAAATAGGAGTTCTGTCCCGCTCATTTTGAGGGGAATGTTTTGGGTGTTTTTATTCAACTTTTGGTTGGATTTAGGGAAAGTTTAGTTGAATAAATTAGGTGTTTTTTGTTTTGGGGTTAGATTTCTATTAAAACACGAATGGGTATGTGCTGTTTTTTTAGTGAGTCGATTTTAATAAATCATAACTCTTTGTTTTATAGGCATCTATTCGTTGCTTAACGATTAACTATCCCTCATTTTTAGCTGCATCGTTTTTAAAGCAACCCTCTTATTCTCCTGTATCAGTGTTTCAGGATACTCCAATACCCAACGCTCATAAAACCCCGGCAAATGACATCGCACTTGATCGTGCCTTTTAATTCTTACAATTCCATCAACGCCAATAGTATAGCTAAAATGATAGCATTGATAAACTATTTTATTCGTAAAAACTCGAACTCCCGTAACGGTTTCAAAACAAAAACCATGTTTGGCCAATTCCGACTGATGTATTCGTAATACAGATCCCTTGCTGCCAAGTATACCTTCTAAAAGAACCAAGTTTCGACCTTGCCGGCGATTGGTTTCAACAGACATTGGTCTATTCATTTTTCTTGAAACCGCGTGATGTTGGTTTTTACATTTTACAGTGCAAAAACGTTTGTCGCTTCTGCCGTAAACCGAGCCCTCGCAAACAGGGCATGGACCATGGGTGTGATTAGTTGTAGTCATAATTATATAGGTTAATTTCTATTTAAGATAGTAATATTCGATTCAAAATAAAAGCAGTACTGACAAATTATTGCAGAATACTTCGAATTTATTCCTTGCAAATATTTCCCTTTCTTCGACTAACATTAACTTAGTAGAAAAAAAGATGAATATCGAATTGCTTTCCAAAATCTGCAAAACACCAGGAGCTCCAGGGTTTGAAAAACTCGTGCGCGAATTGGTAAAGAAAGAAATTGAACCTTATGTTGATCGCATTGAAGAAGACAATATGGGTAATTTGTACGCAATTAGAAAAGGTAAAAGCGACAAGAAAGCAATGATTGGTGCTCATATGGATGAAATTGGTTTTATTATCACTCATATTGACGAAAATGGATTCCTTCGTTTTCATACCTTGGGAGGTTTTGATCCTAAAACACTGACTGCCCAACGCGTTATTGTGCATGGTAAAAAAGACATTATTGGTGTAATGGCGTCAAAACCCATTCATGTAATGACCACAGATGAAAGAAATAAAGTCGCTAAACTTGAGGATTACTTCATCGATACTGGTTTAAGTGCTGAAGAGGTTAAAGAACAGATTGAAATAGGAAACGCTGTTACCCGTGAAAGAGAGTTTATTGAAATGGGTGAATGTGTTAATTCTAAAAGTTTGGACAATCGTTTAGCCGTTTTTATTTTAATCGAAACATTTAAAAAACTGCACAATCAAGAATTGCCGTGCGACGTTTATGGCGTATTCACAGTCCAAGAAGAAGTGGGTATTCGAGGCGCAAATGTTTCTGCTTTGAGAGTTCAGCCCGATTTTGGGTTTGGATTAGATACCACCATTGCTTATGATCTTCCTGGTGCGCGTGAACATGAAAAAATCACCAAGTTAGGAAGTGGAACTGCGATTAAAATAATGGATGCATCGACTATTTGTGATTCAAGAATGGTTCGATACATGAAAAAAGTTGCTGATAAAAATAAAATAACTTGGCAACCAGAAATATTGACCGCCGGAGGAACAGACACAGCAGGCATTCAACGAATGAGAGAAGGAGGGTCTATTGCTGGTGCTATATCCATACCGACACGACATCTGCATCAAGTAATTGAAATGGCCAATAAAAACGACATACAATCTAGTATAGAACTGCTCACAAATTGTTTACTCGAACTCGATTCTTTTGATTTCAACTGGTAAAAAAAAATCACATTTCTTGTTTATATTGACCAAATAGTGTAAAAAGGAACTTTTATCATTGAAATAAACCTTTCTTGTTCTTTTAACAAAATGTTATCGAATCTTTTCTCTATTTTTCGGCTAGAAATTATTTGTTAAAACATGATGTATCAACGATTCACCTATATTTTAGGCTTACCTATTTTCGTCTTTATGACGTCGGTTATGACCACTTTTGGTCAAAATTCTATCGAAAGCCAATTGCGTTCTGTGCTTTTTTCATCGAAAACAAGCGCCAATGAAGTTCCCGCAGATTTTCAAATTCAAAAAACGGTAGCGGACAACAAAAGAAATTTGACCTTTTACTATCTAAGACAGATGCATGAGGGTTTGCCTATTTTAAATGGAACAGCCGTTGTGGTGCAAAAAAATGGGTCATTCTATAAAACAGGAGATCGATTTATACTGCAACCAATGTCTGTTTTATCAAAATCAGATTTAAAAAGCAAAGAAGCCGTACTTGATCTCGTTTGGGAGCAACTGGATGGCACTAAAAGCCCTGTTAGAACAGTATTATTAAAGAAAAAAGGGATTGAAACTCTCCAAAATTCATTTTATTCAGAAAATGAAATTCCTGTTTCTGACGGAATATATTTTGATGGACAAGTTTACAAAAGAGTCTATGAGATTTCTATTGAAATGAAAGATCACCTGAGATGGCTTTCTATTTTTGCTGATGCTGAAACTGGTGAAATTCTCTACCAAAACAATTGGATCGTAAGTTGTTCAGCAAACAATTGCTCTATTCGCGAACATGTTTTAGGCAGCTTTGATTCTAAAAACAGTCATTTCTTACAAATGGCACCAGCACCAGCACCACCCCCTGCTTCACAATCCTACCGAGTTATTCCTATACCATCAGAAAGCCCGGTGCATGGTGATTTTGAGCTAGTTGCAAGTCCATTTGATGTAAATGCATCTCCTTTTGGTTGGCACGACGATGATGGTTTGCCTGGCCATGAATATACAATCACTCGAGGTAACAATGTATATGCATCTGAAGATACAGACGATGATAACCAACCAGGGTTTTCTCCTGATGGTGGAGCTAATCTAAGTTTTGATTTCCCTATTACCAATACAAACGACCCTAGTACCTATTTAGATGCTGCCATTACCAATCTATTTTATATGAACAACATCATGCATGATGTCTGGTATCAATATGGTTTTGATGAGCAATCTGGTAACTTCCAAAGTAACAATTATGGAAATGGAGGAGCGCAAGGGGATTATGTACAAGCAGAAGCGCAAGATGGTAGTGGAACCAATAATGCTAATTTTGGAACTCCTCCAGATGGCTTTAGACCAAGAATGCAAATGTATCTTTGGAATCCAAACGGTCCATCCCAACTTCTTTCTGTCAACCCTCCAAGCTCATTAGCTGGTACCTATACAACAGGACGAGCAAATTTTGGTCAACCCATAACTTCAACACCTTTTTCTGGCGACATGGCTTTAGCCTATGATAGCTCTGGAGGCGACTTTATGGATGCTTGTCAGCAAATCGTTGGATCATTTATGCCTGGAAAAATTGCACTTGTTAAAAGAGGTGGTTGCAACAATGATGTAAAAGCCATGAATTGCGAAAATGCTGGTGCAATTGGAATGGTAGTTATGACCAATGGATTCGGAAACCCTGAAGACATGAATGAAAGTAATCCTTTGAATGTAACAATACCGAGTGTGATGGTCACACGTAGTCTCGGGTTTGCCATCATAGCTAAATTACAAGCAGACGAAACGGTTAATATCACCTTGTATGATCACGGTTGGAATGGAGTGACAGATAGCGATTTAGACAACGGAATTATTGCTCATGAGTATGGACATGGTATTTCTAACCGATTGACGGGTGGTGCTTCTAACAGCAATTGTTTGTCAAACGATGAACAAATGGGTGAAGGTTGGTCTGATTGGTTTGGATTAATGTTGACTATCAAACCAACAGATGTAGCTGATCAAAGAAGAGGAATTGGAACTTATGTTTCATTACAAAGCAATGATGGACCTGGTATACGTCCGAGACCATATAGTACAAGTTTTGGCGTAAACAATTTCACATACGGTAGCACAAACCTTTCTTCAATTTCTCGACCTCACGGTATAGGTTTTATTTGGTCCACTATGCTGTGGGACATGGCTTGGGCTTTGATCGACAAATATGGTTATGATCCTGATGTTTATGCAGGAACCGGTGGAAATAATAGAGCTATGGAATTAGTTATTAACGGTTTAAAAATGCAACCATGCCGCCCTGGTTTTGTCGACGGACGCGATGCAATTTTAGAAGCTAATGCTTTGATTTACGACAGCATAGACCAATGTATGCTTTGGAAAGTTTTTGCTACACGCGGATTAGGCGCCAATGCTGATCAAGGCAGTGCAACTAGCCGCACCGATCAAGTAGAAGATTTCTCAATGCCTGGATTCTGTACCTTAGGATTAGATGATAAGCAAATTATTGAAGAATCCTTAAGAATATTCCCCAATCCTACAAACGGAGAAATTACAATATCTGTAGATCCGACAGCAAAAATGGATGAAATATCTATCGTTGATTTAAACGGTCGCACTGTAAAAACGATTAAAAATGTATCAGGTAATCAAACAACGATTAATCTGAACCAATTTAATTCCGGTATTTATTTTGTAACCATCCTTTCTAACGACAATAAAATCACAAGAAAAATCGTTAAAAATTAATTCAAATCTTTATAAAACAAAAAATGCGGCCATGAGTCGCATTTTTTGTTTCCTCTCTTTTCTAAGAATGACTAATTTTAATCATGTCCAAAATAAAATCGGCATTTTTCTGTCAAAACTGCGGTCAAGAAGCCGCCAAGTGGTTAGGTAAATGTCCTAGCTGCAAAGAATGGAACACTTTTGTCGAGGAACGTATTGAAAAAAATGTTCCTCAAGTTGTTGCTTTTTCGACTACTCATGCCAAAAGTAAACCTCAAAACATTCAGGTAATCAATAGAGCCGATACTCCTCGTATCGAATTAAAAGATCAAGAACTCAATCGTGTTCTAGGAGGCGGTATGGTCCCTGGTTCGCTTATTTTATTCGGCGGTGAGCCAGGCATTGGAAAATCCACTTTAATGCTTCAGTTAGCCATTAAAGACGTTGCAATGAAGGTGTTGTATGTCTCCGGTGAAGAAAGCGAACAACAGGTAAAAATGAGGGCCGAAAGAATAGGTATTACCAACGAACAATGTTTTATACTTACCGAAACTCATCTGCAAGCGATTTTTGAACAAGCAGAAGAAGTTAAGCCTAATCTTTTAATAATTGATTCAATTCAAACACTATATAGCTCTGATATTGAGAGTTCTCCTGGAAGTGTTTCGCAAATTAAAGAATGCACAGCACAATTGCTTCGCTACTCCAAGACGACTGATGTACCTGTTTTTCTTATTGGTCATATCACCAAAGAAGGTTCTTTAGCTGGACCAAAGGTTCTCGAGCACATGGTCGATTGTGTGCTTCAATTTGAAGGCGATAGAAATCATGTTTACAGATTGTTACGCACTGTAAAAAATAGATTTGGATCCACCAATGAACTGGGTATTTATGAAATGGTCGGCTCTGGATTACGAGAAGTATTAGATCCTTCTGATATCTTAATCACACATCAAGAAAATTCCTTAAGCGGCGTATCTGTTGCAGCCACGATGGAAGGCATGCGCCCTTTGTTGGTAGAAATTCAAGCCTTAGTCAGCACTGCGGCATACGGAACTCCTCAGCGTTCATCAACCGGTTTTGACGCGAAACGTTTGAACATGTTATTGGCGGTTATGGAAAAGCGATGTGGATTTAAATTAGCATCCAAAGACGTTTTCCTAAATGTAACTGGCGGCCTTAAAATTGACGATCCTGCAATCGACTTGGCTGTAGTCGCTGCGGTATTATCGTCAAATGCAAACCTACCATTGGGAAGAAAAGTAGCCCTTGCTGGTGAGGTTGGACTTTCTGGTGAAATTCGTCCTGTTTCTAGAATCGAACAACGTATTAGTGAAGCTGAAAAATTAGGTTTCGATCAAATTGTTATCAGTAAATATTGCAAAGGAATTTCTCAAAAAAACCACTCTATTTCTATTGAATTTTGCGGTAAAATGGAGGAAGCCGTGAAAATACTATTCGGTTAGATTTTTAATCTTTTAAAAGATTGTCCAATAAATTGGTCACCTGATCGACTGAAATCTGCAATAAGCAATCACAGGCTTCTTTACTTTTGCAAGCACAGCTTTCTCGCCCTGTCAACACGCTCGATTTCTCCCCTAACGGTCGCCACCTTCCAGGGTGAATTGGTATTCGTGGAGAAAAAAGTCCAACACATGGTGTTCCTAATGCGCCGGCTATGTGCAATGGTCCCGTTGAGCAGGCAATTAAACCATCAGCACCATTGATAAAAGCAATTAATTCAGTTAAAGTAAATTGTCCGCTTGTATCTTTTAATTGATCCGACCAATTAAACGCTTTTCTAAACTTCTGACCTTCCTTTTCTGTTCCCGTTACATAAACCTCTACCCCTTTATGAATTAAATAATCAGCAACCTGAGAATACTGGTGCAAAGGCCATTCTACAGCGCTACCTTGCGACATTGGGTGAAGAATTATTTTTTTTCTTTTGAGTTTTTCTAAATCTGTACTTCCATTAACTAGAGGTGTTTTAAAGGCTGATATCCATTGATTTAAATCATTCAAAGTTGGAATAGCAAACCCTAAAGGTTTCAATAATTCAAAATTCAATTGAGCCTCATGCAGTGCTGAGTTTTTTCTAGTAAAATTCAAATTGTAATTACAAGTCAACCAATGAAAAGCTCTATGTGAAGTTCCAATTCTATATTTCACCTTTGCCTTTTTTGCTAGACTTGCTATTTTTTTGTTCGGAAATACATGAATGATTGTGTCGATTTCCAAAGATTTAAAAACCCCAACTTGCTCTTTTATTGATTTATTAATCAATTCATTATAATCTATTACTTGATCAATCACTTTCATACACTCAATAACTGGAATCGTGTAATTAGAAGCAAGAAAGTAAATCTTTACATTCGAGAATTTCTCCTTTAAAGCAGCGCACATAGGCAAGGTCAACATGACGTCTCCAATGCTATCAGTTCTTGAAATAAGAATAGCTTTCGGTATTTCAAATAATATTTTCACCTTGTAGTTTTCTTAATTCTTTATATTTGAACACATTAGATGCTGCACTTATCCTTGCAATATGAAAACCTGCACTACCATCAAGAAAACCTTTTTTAATCAGGTACATTCCAATAAATCGCGCTATTCCACTTAGCATTGGCTTTAAAAAACTCGCTCTTTTCCCTTGGTTAAAAAACTTTTTTGCCGTTAAAACAGAATAACGATCAGCTCTTTCTCTATGTTCTTTATGCGAATAATAGGAATAGTGCAATAGATGTCCTTTGAGCAGAGTGTTTTCCGAAGCACCTTTAAAAACCAACTCTTCATGCACAAAAGCACCTTCCCAAGTTGCCTCATTCTTGGAGAACAATCTTGTTTTCACATCAGGATACCAACCTGAATGATAAATCCATTTACCACAGTAATTGGTCAGTCGATTTAAGGAATAGGATCCTTTTAAGCCAGCTTTCTTGGAGTTTAATATACTTTCTTTGAGTTCAGCGTCTAATGCTTCGTCGGCATCAAGAGACAAGATATATTCAAATGAGGTCTTCGCATTTGCATTATTTTTAGTTTCGGAATAACCTAGCCAATTCTGTTGATATACTTTTGCTCCTAATTGCTCTGCAATCGCGACAGTCGAGTCTGTTGAATAGCTGTCCATCACTATAATTTCGTCTACAACATCCTTAATAGACAAAATACATCGTTCTATGTTTCTCTCCTCGTTATGCGTAATAATGACGGCAGAAATAGAATCCATTCTCTATAAAATTTCTATGCTTTCCAAAATAGCTTGGACCTCTCGCAGCGATTGCGTCCACGATGTTGTGGAAGGCGCATCTACGTAACCGCTTACGCAAACCAATTTATTCGTTTTTGGATTAACGAAATGAAACGCCCAAAAAGCACCACCTGTACCATGTTTTCCTGCTCCAACAAACTGAAACATTCCTCGCATTTCATAGCCCTTCACTTTGTGCTCCGTGCTTGTCATTATGTTTCCTTCTGGGTATACCATTTTCACATATTGGGTTCCCATATACATTCCTTCAAAATCCAAAGGAACATTATAACGGAGCATGGTGTCTCGCGCTTGTAAAAGATTTTTCAATTCAAACTGACTGCTGTCTACAAAAGGATACTGGTATATGAGGATACCTGCGGCAATAAGTCCAGCATCTTGTTTTCCAGCTCCTACGAATTCTATCGGGCGAGCCGCGGTTGGAAACTCAATCCTATAAAAATTTTTACGCGAAGTAACCAATTTTGATTGGTCAGGTAAATCTAAGGCAATTCCAAAATTAGATTTCACTTTTTTATCTATGAACTCGTTGGGTTTGCGCTTGTAGTATTTTAAAATACGCTTCCATTCAACTTGGTCGAACTCATCGTGCACGGCACCTAAACCTTTTTGACAGGTTTCTACTAATTGATTGTAATCTGAGGCAATAATATCCACCACTAATTGATCCGTAGCCCAAACGCCCATTCGTTTTTCAATCTTACCAAATTTCTCCTTATAATTTGTGTCTATTTTGAGAAATAGTGTGTTTCGATAACGTTTAACGCCTTGCGTAAAATGTTCTGGTGTTTTATGAATTAAGTCGAAAGTTGCCACATCTGGAAAATACGGCATTATAAATTGCGTGAGATTACTGTCTAAACACGTTTTTAAATCTGAACTCCATAAACCAGCATCACAAACTACTAAAATCTCTCCAACTTTCCCAGTTACTGCCACTTCTCCAGAGGCCATTGATCCTTTTTTCCATTCACATGAACAAAGTATGATCAGTAAAATAGCTCCTAAAATTTTCATCCTTATTTCGTTCTTAATCGTTGTCCTACTTCCAGTCTACTTATATTAACTCTAGGGTTCAATTTTCTTAATTGTGTAATCGTCATCCCATTGCGTGAAGCAATAACTCCAAAAGTATCTCCGCGTTTTACAGTGTAATACTTTACAGTTGGAGCAGGAGAGGTGGATTGGGTAACCGGAACAACTCTTCCAATTATTTCAAGGTTTTG
>JAHKAT010000331.1 GCA_018825925.1 Bacteroidota bacterium
CCAAACACAAAAACACCAATAATTGTGGCCGATGATAACTTTGACCAACCGAATGGAATCATTGGTACACCCAATGGTAAAACGCTATATGTAGCCGATCAAGCAGGTAATAAAACCTACTCCTATACCATCCAAAAAGATGGAACGCTGTCGAATAAAAAACTGTTTGCAAATCTAGGTTCGGATGGGATGACGATAGATAATTTAGGCAATGTGTATCTAACCGGAAAAGGCGTTACTGTTTTTAATAAAAAAGGGGAACAAATAGAACATATTGCGGTGCCGGAAGACTGGACTGCCAATGTCACTTTTGGCGGACTAAATCAAAAAGCACTTTTTATTACGGCCATGGATTCGGTGTATATCTTAGAGATGGCGGTGCATGGAGTGCGATAAGTATAAGTACTATTTAATGACGTTTTCTTTGTCAGGCTGTCCCGAAACTTCGGGAGTCGAAGCCCCGTTTTAATAATTATACCCTATTTGTCATTACAATGGGTTGGAATACATTTTTCTACTAATAAACAAAAAACTATGAAAAAACCAAAGTTCACCCTAATTAAAACAGCCACAATCGTTTGTGTTGTATCACTATCACTTACAAGTTGTAATGCTCAAAAAGTGAAAACTAGTGCTGTTGCGAAAAAAGTAGCAACCTCTGAAAATATAACATTAAAGGACGCCTTTAAAAACTACTTTTTATTAGGTAGTGCCATAAATGATGACATCGTTTCGGGTAAGGATAGTGCTTCCAATACCATTGTAAAAAGGGAATTTAATACCGTTACTCCTGAAAACTGTATGAAAGCGGAAGTAGTTTGTCCGTCACCAGGAGTTTATGATTTTAAATTGGCTGATGCCTATGTTGCTTTTGCTCAAGAAAACAAGATGTTCGTTATGGGACACACTTTAATTTGGCACAATCAAACCCCTGCTTGGTTTTTTACGAATGATAAAGGCACTCCTAATTCGCCAGAAGAACAAAAAGAGCGATTGCGTACTCATATCAAAGCGGTCGCTGGTCGCTATGCAGGAAAAGTGCAAGCATGGGACGTAGTCAATGAGGTTATAGATGATAATGGAACCTACAGACCTACAGTATGGGTAAACAGCATTGGCGATGGCGACGAAATGGTTCGATTGGCCTTCAAATACGCTAGTGAATATGCACCTAATACCGAATTGTATTATAATGATTTCAATGCTTGGCGTCCTGAAAAAAGAGACGGAATAGTGCGTATGATCAAAATGCTTCAAGACGCCGGAATCAGAATAGATGGTGTAGGCATCCAAGCGCATTGGGGATTAAATTTCCCTAAGACGGAATACATTCAACAAGCGATCGATGCCTATGCGGCATTAGGAATCAAAGTGATGATTACAGAATTGGATGTAGATGTATTGCCAATTACTAAGGAAGGGCAAATAACAGGTAAAAGCATGATGGAGCCTTTGTATCAATTAGAAGAGTTCGAAACTTTTTTAGACCCTTACAAAAATGGTTTGCCTCAAACTGTAGAACAAGAACTAGCGAATCGTTACAAAGAGTTATTTGGAATTTTTGTAAAGAACAAAGATAAAATAAGCAGAGTCACTCTTTGGGGATTGCACGACGGTATGTCTTGGAAAAACGACTACCCAATTCCCAATAGAACGAATTACCCACTTTTGTACAATAGAAATTTCGACCCTAAATTGGCGAGACAGGCAATTTTGGAAACTGTGAAGTAAAATTTAATTGTTGGTGTGAATTTTTGTGAAAAGTAGTAAACGCTTCCTGAAAAGGGAGCGTTTTTTATTTTATATAGTTTTTGAGATCGAATTTATGCACTGGAAGCAGTTTGACTTCAGTTTGCAAACAATGTAATTTGCTTTTAACAGAAAGTAAGTGAAAAATAGCATTCAAATTTTAAGAAATAAACGTGCTCCCCAAAGTTTGTCTCGCTGAAATCGTCTCACACAAACCAAACACTTCTAAAGAGATTCCTCCGGAATGACAAACTTTACGGATTAGAACAGTTTGAACTTCATAATCAAATTTAAGTTGATCTCAAATGTAAAAGTAAAATATTCTCCCAGATGGAGTAGCATAATTTTATTTGAACTGCGTTGCAAACAATGTAATTTGCTTTTAACAGAAAGTAAGTGAAAAATAGCATTCAAATTTTACGAAATAAAC
>JAHKAT010000332.1 GCA_018825925.1 Bacteroidota bacterium
AACTGTTGAGGCTCTTGGACCTTCATCCGTATCGACAATATATTTATTTACTTGTCTTTTTTCGTTTTCATCGAGAAAAATATGTTCCACTTCAACAGGAACAATTTCATCTTTGAATTTACCAGATTTGATAGCATCAATTGCTTTTTCGTGCGAATGAACAGAAAAAGCATCTTGGTCTTCCCTAGAAACTTTAAATTGGTTGGCAACGGCTTCTGCTGTTAATCCCATTCCCCAATAGTAAGTTGGATTTTCCTTGCCCAATTTAGCATTTGGAACAATTCTCCAACCACCCATGGCCATCATCGACATCGATTCAACACCACCAGCAATGATACAATCGGCCATTCCAGCTTCAATTTTTGCATGGGCGATGGCGATCGTTTCCAGTCCAGAGGAACAATACCTATTCACTGTCATGCCGGGAACTTTGATGGTGTCGAGACCCATCAATGAAATCATCCGACCTACATTTAAACCTTGTTCCGCTTCAGGAGTTGCATTTCCAACGATTACATCATCCACTTGGTCTGCCGACAAATTGGGCACAGATGCCATTAAATGTTTGATTACGTCAGCGGCCAAATCATCAGGGCGATAAAAACGAAACCCACCTTTACCTGCCTTTCCAACAGCTGAGCGAAATCCAGTTACTATATATGCTTTACTCATAATTTCAAATTTTTCGAATCAATTGCGTAATATTTTTCCGTATTTCACAAGTGATTCCATTCTTTCTAATGATTTTCTTTGCATGCAAAGTTCTACAAAAGCCTTACGTTCTAAATCCAATAAATATTGCTCAGAAACAAGGCTGTTTTCGCTTAAATCGCCACCGCAAATTACAAAACCTAATTTTTCGGAAATCAATTGGTCGTGTTCAGACATATAGTTTCCGCTGACCATAGAATTTGCTCCTACATAAACAATTCCCAGACCTTCTTGTCCTAAAACAAATACATTTTTTTCCTTTTTCGGAGCAATGTAACCTGCTTCTGAAAGGGATAGGCATGCAGATTTAGCAAGAGCCAAATGGTATTCTCTAGAAATAACAACCTCGTCTATTCCTTTTCTCAAATAGCCCAATTCAAAAGCTTCGTGAGCTGAGGTAGAGACTTTTGCCTGACCTATGGTTAAGAAGCGTTCTCTCATTCGATTGATACGAATGTCTCCTTCTTTTAATTCATCCGATAAACGCTTCGCAAATTCTTTAGAGCCACCACCACCCGGGATGACACCTACGCCAAACTCTACTAAGCCCATGTATAATTCGGCATGTGCAACCACTTTATCAGCGTGCATGGACATCTCACATCCACCACCAAGAGCCATATTGTGAGGGGCTACTACCACTGGGATATTCGAATAGCGCAAACGCATCATCGTGTCCTGGAACGTTTTAACTGCGAAATTTAATTCGTCATATTCTTGTTCGGCAGCCATCATGAAAATCATGCCTACATTGGCACCAGCCGAAAAATTCTGTCCATTATTGGAAATCACTAATCCCTTGTATTCTTTTTCTGCAAGATCGATGGATTTATTGATTCCTTCGATAACTCCAGCGCCAATAGTGTTCATTTTGGTATGAAACTCTAAATTTAGAATACCGTCTCCAATATGAATTAATGTGCTATCTGCATTTTTCCAGACGGTGTTTTTTTCTCTGAAAGCATCCAGTAGTAAAATATCCTCAGCACCTGCAATGGCCTGCATTTTTTTATCTGGAATGGAATAGTATTGTCTTTTTCCATCTGTAAACTCATAGAAGCTTTTGATTCCTGAAGTTTGCATTTGAGCCAACCAATCAGCTGGCTTTCTGCCGGATTTAGTGATTAGCTCCAAACCAGCTTCTAAACCAATTATATCCCAAGTTTCGAAAGGACCGAGTTCCCAACCAAAACCGGCCTTTAGCGCATCGTCGATTTTATAGAGCTCGTCTGAAATTTCTGGAATTCTATTGGATACATAGGCGAAAAGACTACCGAACAGTTTACGATAAAACTCTCCCGCTTTGTCTTGACCTTGAAGCAACATTTTGGTGCGAGCTTTTAAATCATCAACAGCTTTGGTCATCTCCAAGGTGGCAAATTTTGCCTTTACTTGTTTTCTGTATTCTAGAGTCTTAAGGTCTAAAACAAGGATTTCAGATTGACCATCATCGCCCTTTACTTTTTTATAAAAACCTTGCCCAGTTTTAGAGCCAAGCCATTGTTTATCAACCATTTCCGAAATGTACTTTGGAAGTTCAAACAATGCCTTTTCTTCATCATTTGGACAATTTTCTTTCAATCCATTGGCTACATGAACAAGTGTGTCGAGTCCTACTACGTCACAAGTTCTGAAAGTGGCAGATTTTGGACGGCCCAAAACAGGTCCCGTTAATTTGTCTACCTCTTCCACGGTTAAGTCCATTTCTTGAACAGCATGAAATAGGCTCATGATTGCAAAAACCCCAACACGATTGGCTATAAATGCTGGAGTGTCTTTACAAAGCACAGTTTTCTTTCCTAAATTTTTTGAACCAAACTCTAATAAAAAATCTAGAATCTCTTGATTTGTTTTTTGAGTTGGGATTATTTCAAGTAGAGGTAAATAGCGAGGAGGGTTAAAGAAATGTGTCCCGCAAAAGTGCGCTTGAAAATCCTCACTTCTTTCCTCTAGCATAGAATGAATTGGAATTCCAGAGGTGTTGGATGAAATAATTGTTCCTAGTTTTCTGTATTTCTCGACTTGTTCAAATACCTTTTTCTTAATGTCCAATCGCTCAATAACCACCTCTATAATCCAATCAGCATCGGCGATCTTGGCCATGTCATCATCAAAATTACCTTTAACTATTTTCGATGCGAAAGATTTGGAGTATAATGGAGAAGGGTTGGATGTAATAGCGAATTTAAGCGCATCATTCACCAAACGATTTTTAAATCGAGAATCCGTGATTGCTATGTTTTTTTTCTTCTCCTCTTCATTCTGTTCTCTAGGTACAATATCCAAAAGAAGTACCTCGCAACCAATATTGGCAAAATGACAGGCAATTCTCGAACCCATCACACCAGAACCTAAGACTGCTACTTTTCGAATTATTCTATTCATTTTTTTATTTTTTCTTTCTCACTGAGAAGTTTTAATTCATTTTCGGTAATTGCATCAATTCTAGTCATTACGTCAATGAAAACTTTAAATTTCGTTGGAGATATTTTAGCAAAAAGTTGATCATTAAAATCCAAGATAACCTTTTTAGTTTCTTTTCTCTTCTCTAGACCAGCTTCTGTAAGAAATATTAACACTTTTCGGCGATCGATTTCATCAAATTCACGACGTAGAAAGCCCATTTCTTCCATGGTTTTTAACGTTCTAGACAAACTTGTCGGCTCCATTCCCATTCGAGGACCCAATTGTGTACTTGGTGTTCCTTCCTTGTCAATAATCATTAAAATAAAGCCTATTGAAATTGTGATATCTATTCCGGCGGCTTTTTGATTATACATTCTCGATACTTTATGCCAAGTTTGACGTAAAACGAAATCGATTAAAAGTTTTTTTTCGGTGCTCATAAAAGGTTAAATTTTTTTTCTGCAGTTGATAATAGTTCAAATATAGTATTTATTATGCGTACACATAAAACCTATTGAAATTTTTAAGAATTAATAGTGGGTATACCTAACAAATTTAATGAAAATAAATTAACACCAGTCTTTGTCAATAATTTTTACTTGTCCTTTAAAAAATGCGACTAATTTTTGATCTTGGTTGGTGATTTTGACCTCGTAAAGTCCTAGCGATTTACCTCGATTTATTTCTTGACAGTTGGCGGTTAATTGGTCGCCTACATTAACTGGTCGCAGATGGTGAATGGAAGTTTCGATACTCACACAATGTTTACCATGGGAATTGGATGCAAAGGCCAGGGCGGAGTCGGCCAATGAAAAAGTGATGCCCCCATGTGCTATACCAAAACCATTGACCATTTCTGATTTTACTTGCATTCCTAGGATGCATTTACCGTTGTCAATTGAAATAACTGTAATGCCTAACCATTGCGAGAAATGGTCTTGATTCATCATTTTATTTACAATTTCTACTGGTGTCATGATTTCACGTTTCTACTCATCAAAGCAATCATGGCCATAGTAACGATAAACACTTGCGTTGCTGTTTCGTCGTCCAAAGAAGATCCATCTTCATCTACAGTGCTAATTTCCATAGACATGAATTGCGTTAAAGTAGGTTGATCACAAAAACTTTCAAGAATTTCCGTGTCTTCATTATCAAAATAAGCATCCAACATTTCGAAGAATGGTTGTTCAAACTCATCGATGGATTCTTCAGTAATGGGGTTTACTTTCACACCTTCTTGTTCGAATGCCTCACTAATTAAGCAAAAATAGTACGGAATTAGTCCTTCCAATTGCTCATTATCATATTCAATTGCGGCGCTCATTAAATAGGCCAAAAGATTTGTTTGGGCTAAAGAATAAGTTTCGGATAATTTGTCCAAAGCATCGTCTTCCAAATGATCTACTTTTTCAATTGCTTTTTCTATGCTTGTTAATGTAACGTGTTTCATTTTTTTTCTTTGTTCGCAAAGGTAAAGTTTATAGACCTTAAATCAATAGTTGTAAAGTTTTAATCTTTAAGTCTTAATCCTAGGAAATCAGCGTAAACTTTCTTCAAACAGACCAATCCTTAAGTTTGGTTCAAATTATCTAGGAAACAGTTCTCGTTTTATTCATTGAAATTCATTTTAGGTCTGACAATTATGTTTTATAGGATGGAGGATGGGATAGCGATGAGACAGTTTCAAAATGGTTATATTTGAAGAATTAGACTTTATAAATGGCTTATTTTTCCTCTGATTTTAATCAATTTTTTCGTGAGTTAGCACCAAACAATCACAAGGATTGGTTCGACGAAAATCGTAAACGTTACCAACATTCAATAAAGGAGCCTTTTCAAGATTTTGTGGCATTGGCCTTGGAGGCATTGAGCATAGAAAATCCATTAATTAAGGAGGTTTTACCTAAGGAGTGTATTTTTAGAATCAATAGAGATGTGCGCTTTTCGAAGGATAAATCACCTTATAAATTAAGATGCAGCGCAATCGTTGGTCCTGGTGGAAAAAAGAACTTCTCAGGTGAAAGTTTGTATTTCGAGTTCGGTCCGGAGCATGTTCGTTTTTATGCAGGTGCATATGAGATTGAAAAAGAAAATCTCCAAAAATTACGTGAATCTATAGCCCTGAATGGTGATGAATTTAAAAGTTTATACACCGACCCTATTTTTAAAAATTATTTTGGTGAAGTTCGCGGTGAAAAAAACAAAATCCTACCAAAGGAATTAAAGCTGGCGGGAGAGAATGAACCATTGATCTTTAACAAACAATTTTACTTTTTTAAGCAATTTCCTGCTGAAATGGTCGAGTCAGATGATTTATTGAATGCGCTTAAAGAGGCCTACAAAATATCCAGACCGATGCAGCAATTTTTTAATAAATCCTTGTCTTAATTTCAACAACATGAGCACTTTAAAACTCTTATTTACGGCACTCGTTTGCCTTTTAATTCTTCCTTCGTTCGCACAAACCAAGTTGACTCTTGAAGATGCAGTTTTGCAACAATACAGGAAGTTTGCTTCAGATAATTTATTTGGATTTGCATGGGTTCCAAATACGGATTGTTATAGTTATTTGGAGGCGTATCGAACGCTAAAAAAAGCTTCTTTTACCAATACGGAAGCCAAAACCGTACTTACAATCGACGAGGTGAACACTGCTTTGAATGTGAAGTTGCCGTGGTTTACAGGGTTTAAGTGGTTGAGTGAAAACGAGTTTTCGCTTTCTGATGGGTCAACGTTTGTCACTTTTGATATTGTTTCTAAAACAGGTAAAGTGGTGGCTACATTGGCTGATGATGCAGAGAATGCATTGATGGATCATCAAAACAAACACATTGCCTATACTCGCAACAATAATGTGTATTTGCAATTGGTAGACGGACAAAAAATAAAGGTGACCACTTTTGAGGATTTAAACATTGTTTCAGGGCAGAGTTTTGCAAGAAATGAATTTGGAATTTCTGGCGGATTATTTTGGTCGCCTAAATCTACCTATTTGGCATTTTACCAAAAAGACGAAACAAACGTTTCGAATTATCCATTGCTAGATAATTCAAAAACGCCTGGAGAGTTGAAGAACATAAAGTACCCAATGGCGGGCCAAGGTTCTGAAAAACCAAGAGTGGGTATTTATAATATCGCTTCAAAAAACACCATTTACATTTCACCAAGAGGAAAAGAGGATAGTTATTTGACGAATTTATCGTGGACGCCGGATGGAAAGTATGTGCTAATAGCAGAAGTAAACAGGGAACAAAATGAAATGGGATTGCACATGTATAATGCGGAAACAGGTGAATTTGTGCGTACACTTTTGGTAGAAAAGAATGAAAAATGGGTAGAACCAGAACATCCGGCTCTGTTTCCGGATCCAAATTCTAATAATTTTATTTGGGTTTCAGAGAAGTCAGGGTTCAATAACTTATATTATTATGATATTAATGGGAAGTTGATCAAGCAATTAACTAAAAATGACTTTGTGGTAAAGGATCTTCTTTTTACTCGTAAAGAAGGTACTGAAATTTATTTTTCTGCTACAGGTGAAAGTCCTTTGAATACAATGGTTTACAAAGTGGATTTAAAAGGCAAACAGGAATTGATAACGAAAACTCCAGGTGTACATTCTGTCCAAGTTTCAACAGATGGAGCCTATGTTTTTGATCAATTTTCATCACATAGTATTCCTGGGATGAGTGTGATTTATGACAGTAAGGGCAAAAAAGAAAAAGTACTGATTCAAAGCCCAAACAAGTACGAAGGTATTGATATTGGGACTACTGAAATAGGTCAGTTAAAAGCCAAAGATGGCAGTGTATTGTACACGAGATTGATTAAGCCGAAAAACTTCGACGCTTCCAAAAAATATCCAGTTTTGGTTTATGTTTACGGCGGACCACATGCTCAAATGATTACCAATTCTTGGATGGATGGAGCTTCGTTGTGGATGCATTGGATGGCTGATCAAGGATATTTAGTGTTTACTTTGGACAATCGAGGTTCGGCGGAACGAGGCTTCGCTTTTGAGAGTCAAATTCACCGTCAGCTGGGTACTCTAGAGATGGAGGATCAATTGACTGGAGTTGACTATTTGAAGTCTTTACCCTTTGTAGACCAAGAGAGAATGGCCGTTCACGGTTGGAGTTTTGGAGGGTTTATGACCACTAGTTTAATGTTGCGCAAGCCTGGAACATTTACAACAGGCGTGGCGGGAGGACCGGTTACAGATTGGAAATTTTATGAAATTATGTACGGTGAGCGATACATGGATCAACCAGAAGAAAATACAGAAGGATATAAAAAAGCCAGTTTGTTCTCCTACACTGATCAATTAAAAGGAAAACTATTTTTAATTCACGGGAGCATAGATGATGTGGTGGTAATGCAACATTCATTATCCTTAATGCAACAGTTTGTTGAGCAAGGAATTCAAATGGATTTCTTTACTTATCCAATGCATAAGCACAATGTTGGAGGTAAAGATCGAGTACATTTAATGAGAAATGTTTTGAATTACATATTGGAAAATAATCAATGATATTAGGGTTAAAGACCAAAATAAAAATCTACCAGTGAAAAAAAGTATTGCTCAATATTGTGCTTCAAGATGTTTGGAATTTGGTAGAATTCAAGAAGATAGAAAAGTAATATTGGATGAACTTTCGTCCTATTTAAAGTACAAGAAGGGCGATGAGGTAAATCTGTTGATTGTAGAGAACAACCAAAAATTAGTTGGACATTTATTGAGAATATGGATGCAAGTTTCGGCATCCTACTTTGAGTTCCCGTTTTTTTCATCTCTGTCCATCGGGATAAAAAAGCACGAGATTGAAACCAATTGGTTGCATACAATGTTGAATATTGGCTTCGACATCGAATGTAAAGATGATAAAGGAACACAGATATATTCTTTTTATTTAAGTGAGGAGGAGCGGGTAAGCTGTCAAGCCTTGCAATTTGAAGAACCGACAGTTTGGCCAAAATTAATGGCTTGTTTTATAGAAGAGGGAGTTGTACTTCCAGACTTCAACAATTCTATTGAGTTTAGCCAGCACTTCTCCTTTCCTGATTCTTCATGGGCAGATGGTAGCAGTCAGCAAGAAGCAGAGCTTCATAAATTAGTCGGACAAGTGGCAAGAGAAATGTTGTATGTTTTTTCAAGCTTGAGCGATACGAAAAAATGATAATTAAAAGATGAAAACAGATAGAAAGCAATTGCTTCAAAATTTTGGAATTGAAAATTTACTGCCAATGCAAGAAGATTGCTTGACGAAATTTAAAAAGCCAGGCGATTTTGTATTGTACTCACCAACAGGTTCAGGAAAAACTTTAGGCTTTTTACTCCCAATTATTGAGAGTTTAACCAATCAATTGACTACACAGGCATTAATCGTCACACCAACTCGAGAGTTAGGTTTGCAAATTGAACAAGTGTTTAAAAACTGTAAAACAGGATTTAAAGTAGCTTGTTTTTATGGAGGACATCCTATTCGTGAAGAATTAAGGAGTTTGGAAGCCGTGCCTCAGGTGTTGATTGGAACCCCGGGTCGATTGTTGGATCATTTGGATCGCCAATCTATAGATTTGAGAAATGTGAAGACCTTGGTTCTTGATGAGTTTGACAAAAGTTTAGAGTTTGGATTTCAGAATGAACTAGAACAAATAATGAATGCTTCGTCATGGGAGCGAAGAGTGTTTTGCTCTGCAACGGTTATTGAAGAGTTTCCTGAATTCATTGAATTGGATGTGCAGGATGAAATCAACTATTTGGTTGAATCTCAAAATAAAGTTGAATTATATAAGAAAAGCTACGAAGAAGAAGAAAAAATCCCGGCTTTGATGGAGGTGATTTGTACTTTAAAAGGGAAGACATTGGTTTTCTGTAACCACCGAGAAGCTACAGATCGTTTGGTGGAACATTTAAATGAAAATGGAATCCCGGCAATTGCTTTTCACGGAAAGTTAGAACAAGAAGAGAGGGAGAGACGATTAATTCAGTTTAGAAATGGAAGTCGCGATTACATGATTGCGACTGATTTAGCTGCACGAGGTTTGGATATTGAAGAAATAGTTACAGTAGTTCATTATCAATTGCCCGTTACCGAACAAACCTTGGCACATAGGAATGGTAGAGTAGGCAGAATGCATAATTCAGGAAAAATTGTAGCCATGTTTTCTGTAGAAAAACCGAACCAAAAAAATGAATTTCTTCAAGATTTAATGAATTGGAAAGAGTTGAAAACTCATACAAATATTGAGTTGCCAGAACTTCCAGAATGGGAGACTCTCTATTTTTCTGGCGGTAAAAAGGAGAAGATCAATAAAATTGATTTAGTTGGTTTTTTAAGTAAAGTAGGGGAGTTAAAACAAGGAGAAATAGGCGTTATTTCAGTTTTGGACCATTCATCTTATGTGGCTGTAAAGCGAGATAAAATCAGACCATTGTTGAAGAAATTACAAGGAGAAAAGGTGAAAGGAAAAAAACTTAAAATTGCAATTGCCATGTAATTTTTAGAGTATGCGAATTTCAACACGGCGATTGGCTTGCTCTTGATAAGATGTTTTAGGTTCGGCAAAAATTGGCTTCGTTCCTCCAAAGCCAACGGCTTTCATTCTATTTTTATCAATACCCGCATCCATCAAGTATTGAACAACTTTTTTGGCTCTTGCTTCTGACAATAATTGTCCGGCACTGGTGGTAGTTCCTGTTTCCATCACGTGGCCTTGAACTTCAATTTTTAGTTTAGGATTTAATACCATGAAATCTTTTAATCGTTTCAATTTCGATGATGATGTTGGGGTGAAATCACTTGTGCCAGGCATAAACTGAATGTCTTCTAAAACCATTGCCTTACCTCTTGAAATTGGCTCCATCCATAAGTTGACAATGTTTACTTCGCCATTAAAAATACTTTCTGTCCGCTCAATGAAAAAATATCCTTGAGCAAAACATCGCAGCTCCATATTAGCAGTATGTTTTTGGACTAAAAATAAATCACTCGCCTTGTAGTTTCCATTGGCTCCTTTTACGCCTTTAACTTCTAAAAAAGCTATAATTGGCAAAAGTGTTTCAATATCTCGAACCTTAATTTCTATACAAGCCTCTGTTTCATGGATTCTTTGATCAATAATTTTTTGAACATGAATTCCTGTACCAATTATTTCCTCTGTAACCAAAGGTGTCAATTCAACATCAAGAGTGACCAACGATTGTTTTTTTCCCTTAGACATAATGACAAACATGATGACCTCATTCGTTTTTAACTGAAGTGGAAACTGTATGTTTTCAGCTATTGTATCTCTTAACTCTAATTGAGTTACTTTTTTATCAATTAATAACCGTTTAATTTCAGCTCTACCAGAACGAATATCTGAACATAAGTCACGTTTTTGATCTGTTTGAAAAACAATCATTTGAATAGGTTCTTTTTCCGAGTGAACTTTAATTTTAAAATTACCATCATAAGGTGCTACAAAGGTGAACCAAACAGAGTTGTCTTCTTCGACTTTAGATAATGAAGGGTAAGCCTGAAGATCATTAACTTTCCCATCGTTTCCTATGAAATTAAATTTGTGCCTTCCTGTAGTGATAATAGGTACCGCAGCATCGCAGTCGGATATGGGATTGGTTGTGATTTCAACATATTTATGACTAGAACATGAAGTAAACGCTAAGGATAGACTAAAGATGTAGACTACAATTTGGAGGTTAATATACTTCACTAAATTTGACATTAAATACTATTTTTCAATTAACAGACAACTCTCCTATGAAAGCGCAAAAACAAATCTATTTTTAAAATAAGCATCTGAAAGTATAGATACGAATTAAACGTGACATAGTTACTAAAGAGATTGTTATAGAAAGTTAATCAACGACAATCGTTAAATTTCCAGTTAAAAAAACAAAAACATCCAGTTTGGATTTAGTCGGGATGATTTGTATGGGTTGTAATTCTTTAACTGTCCCTTTCATTTTTAATTTTTGGCCGTTCGGTAGGAGGTTGTTTTGGTTCAGTTGAACTTCAATTTTATTTTTAGCATCAGCTAATTGGTCTTGAATATTGAAAATCAATTTTTCTTCAATTCTTTCAGCTATTTTATCTTGAAACAACCATTTGGCTGATTTCAGAAGTACATTTTTTGTCTCCAATTCAAACTCAACATTTTCAAATGCTATTGTTTTTCCTTGGTCTTTGAAGTTGGCGTTGGCCGTAAGGAAGAGAACACCTTTTTTACTACCGTCAAAATCTACACGAATAATCGTTTTTTCTGCTTTAGGACCGATCAAATCAATGTTTAAAATTTCAATCTTTTTTTTGCCCAAAGGAAGGTTTATTACCTGAAAATTTCTGTCAATGACCGCGTTTAGTGAATCGTAATTCAAAGAAAGTAAAATTGGAATTTTTATGCCTTCTGGAAATTTATTGCTTTTAAGGGCCGGAATGGCTGTAGCTTCCTTTTTTGGGGAAGATAAAATAATAGGTTTGACTCCAAGTTCAAGAACAGTAAAGACTTTGTTTTTATCAAACTGAAATTCATCTATTCCGATACTCTGAGGTTGAAAATGTAGAAAACCAATTTCGGGAATTTCTATGGGCAATTGAAATTCGTTCCATGCCTTTTGGATAGTTGGTTTTAGATCGATTTTTTTTAATTCGGCATCCATTTCTTTTTCAACATCTTTCAATGCTTTCGAAATTTCATTTTCTATTAGTTTGGAGGCATCATATTTAATAAAAGTAAACTCGCAAGGATCTAATGTCTTAAGGTCTTTTAGCTTTGATTTTCCTGATAAACGATAATCAGGAGACAACTCCAATTGGGTTTCAAATTGCAATTGAATTTTCCGCAAAGGTTCGCCTACTCCGCAGCTAACATATAAGCGTGGAGTCAAGCAAAAGGGATCGAATCCAAAAACTTCAGAGCATTTCGTACAGTAGTTGGCTTTGATGGAATATCCTCCATTAACAGTAGATATAATGCTATTTTTTGTGCCGCTAAATTCGATTGGGTTTCGTTTGAAAACGTAGTTAAATGAAACATCTTCACATTGATTTTTTTGTCCTTTAAATTGATAGTCAAGAGCATCATCCACTTCTTTAAAAATCGTAGATAAATTATATTCTATTGGAATTCGAAGCGAACCCATTGAAGGTTCATTGATAATCGTTTTTTCCGAAAAATCAGGAATCTTGGGTTGAATAGTTCCGCAAGAGCATAAAAGAAAAATAATGCTGTATAAAAGATATTTCATTGGGCACAAAATTAGTGCAATGTTTCAATTTTGAGTAGTGTTGTAAGTTGATTTAAATATATTTTGCAATTTCACCCTATGGAAACACTTTTATTGAACTTAGGTTGGAGTTATCTGCTGGCAAAAGCACTGCCTTATTTGCTAATGATAGTGATTGGAGTCTTTGCATCTTGGATTTGGATCCGACGGTGTGAATGGTCGTCTATTAAACGATGGTCGATGGCATTTCTTTTATTTGTCTTGCCTTTTAGTGTTTACTTTGTTGTAAATCCAATTTACGAAGGTGACTTTTCTGGTAAAGTGTTTAAGATTAATTTAAAAAACTCTTATACCACAGAGTTACAAAAAGGATTGATTGTATTAGCAAAGGTAGGGTGTCCGTATTGCTTGGAGGTGACATCTGATTTAAAAATGCTAAAGAAGAGAAATCCAAAATTAAAGATTCATTTTTTAGTTTTAAACGGACAGCAGGAGGATTTAGTCTTTTATAAATCGGCATTAGGAGAATCAAGTGAGGTGATTAGTTATACCAATTCAACCTTGTTTGAAAGTGAAGTTGGAGTTCTTTTTCCAACTTTTTTGGCAGTAAAAGATAAGGTAGCCATTCAATATTGGACCAACAACGATTTTGGTGCACCTGCTAAAGATGTTCTTCAAGATTTGATGAAATAAGAGTTTTTAATATGCTTAGCGAACAATTAGTTTTTCAGAAAAAGAAATTGATTTTCCCTGTACTTTTATAAAATAAGCTCCAGGTACTATGTTCTCAGAAAGTTTAATCTTCAGGAAATCAAGATTGTGTTGATTTTCTAAATTTTCGATTTGTACCGTTTTACCTGATAAATTTATAATTGAAACTGAAATACTTTCATTGTTTTTTGAGCTAACTGAAATTTCGCCAAAATGTTCTACTGGATTTGGGAAAACTAATAAATCGGCACTTTCCGTGTCAGAGATACTGATTATTTCTGAGGTAAATTTCGTTCCATCCAGGTCTATTTCTATTAATCGATAATAAGTTGTACCAAATTGAAGATCAGTATCATAAAAATCATATTTCAATAGGGATTGGCTAAAACCGGCCGCTTTAGTTCTGAAAATTTCATTGAAATTTTCACCAGACATAGACTTTTCTAGGATAAAATGCGAGCTATTGATTTCTGAGGCTGTTTGCCATTGTATTAGGTTTCCATTCCCAGCTTTTTCGCCAGTAAATGAAAGCAGCTCGATAGGCAAAGGATTGTTGGTACTAGAAAGTGAACCAAAAGTAAAAGCCATGTTACTAAAATCGGTGACTGGAGTACTTGAAATATTACCACTGGCACCAGCGCTCATTGACGCCTGTCCTTGGTCTATCCATTTTGTCCCATTATATCTCGCTACTCTTAAATCGTTAGAATAACTATCAATTCCACTAGTAACATTATTTTGCCAAAACAAAACAATCGCAGGTACATCTGAATTTGCACCTCTTGTAAGCGACCAATATTCATTCGTACTCACATTGTTGAGGGAGTTAGTATCCACTGTGCTTGAGGAATATCCATTTTTAAAATATCTTGCTGTAAATTCAGATGTAGTGTTAATGGATGATGCATTTTGAATGCCTAATCTTGCCCAATAACCTTGATTTCCTAAAGGAAAGGTGAAGTTGTCATTTCCGATCTTTTTCATAGGCCCATCCACGTGACTTGCATTGGACCCAGAAGAAGACGTAGCATTGTCATTGACAATAACAAGGTTGGTTGCATCAGAGGTTATAATACCATTGGTAAGAGTTAAAGAATATAGGATGGTTTGTGGCTTATTTAAACGAGCACCTCCCAATCCAGTTGTATTCATTACTAAATTTTCAAAACTAGTACCTCTAGTACCACCAATATTTTGAGTAGATGAACCTTTTAAAGTAACATTACCAGTAGCATTTGTATTGATAAAAACAGAACCACTTGCAGAGTTGTTGTTCCAATCGCGATCTACAAAAATATTACCATTGTTATCAATGCTACCATTAATCCCATTGGTATAGCCCATACCGGCTAGATAAACAAAGGTACCTGCCGTGTTATACAAGGTAGAGCCATTGTTGTAGACAGTTTGAGAGTTTAAACAAGCGACAGTTCCAAGGATGTATAATAAGACAATGTATTTTAACATCTTATTTTTGTATTATTCCTATAATTAACCAACGAGAATCTGCTTTACTATAGATTAAAATAGCAGAGGTATTCTTTTTAAATTCAGTATCCCCAGACTCAGCACCAATGATCCGATTGATTGCAGTAGATGAACTAGCATCAACATCATTCTGGTCCACAAACTTCATTCTATAGTTAGTTGAATTATAAAGGATTAACATTTTTCCATCTTGTCCTCCACTAATCCCAGTAATTTTAAAATCACTAGTTGGTCCTGAAATTCTTACAAATGTTGAGCCAGTAGGAAAAGTGACATTGTGATTACTGCCAGTGGTCATAGTTGTAAAGAGAAATTGTCTAATGGCCAAATCACCATTTACATCCACTCTTGTGTTTGGTGAAGAGGTACCAACACCTAATCGTCCTTCAACTATCATACCGTCTGCAGGAGCGTTAATTCCTGAGTAAGTAATACCAACGGATGCATTGCCATTTATTCCCAATTTGGAAAGAGGTGAAGTCGTTCCGATTCCAACAATGCCTTGCACTAACAATCCGTTCAGTGGTGCTGTATTTGTTCCAGAATAGGAGTTGCCTATCACCGTATTTCCCTTCACATCCAAAGTGTTGATTGGGTTGGGTTCGTCTACACCTAATCCGGGTAAGAACATACGTCCTTGTCCTAATGACAGCATAATTAAAAGGAAGCAACAGACAAGAAGGGCAATGTTTAGTTTCAGTAATAAATTTTTAGTCATTTCATTTAATTTGTGGTACATAGTAATATTTGGTCAAACTTTAACTTTTAAGTTAAGTGGTTTGTATTCAGCTATTCAGCTAGTACAAAATTAAATGTAAAAAAATGAAAGACAAAACATTTTTATATGAGTTTTGTTAAATTTTAAAAGTTAAGGTGTTGATTCTTAGTAAATAATGGCTGAAAAGCCCCGTGTGCCGTGGATTTCCAAGAATTGCTCAACTAAAAAAAAAGTTCAAAAAAAAATCCGTCAAGTGTTGAACCTGACGGATTTAGAGTTAAAAAATGTGTTTAATTAAGCATTTAAGGTTGCCAATAGATCATTAAAGGTAGCGCTTGGTCGCATTGCTTTTTCAACCAAAGATTCGTTTGGATTATAATATCCTTTAATTTCTAGTGGTCGACCTTGTACAGCGTTGAGTTCACCAACAATTATAGATTCTTTCTCTTTCAATTGGTTGTATAGTTTCTGGAATTTTTGTTTCAACTCAGCATCTTCATTTTGGTTAGCCATGGCTTCTGCCCAAAACAAACAAAGGTAAAAGTGAGAGCCACGGTTATCTAATTCGCCCGCTTTTCTTGATGGACTTTTATCTTCGTCTAAAAACTTCCCTGTGGCCTCATCCAGAGTTTTGGAAAGGAGAATCGCTTTTTTATTGTTTGTAGTTTCACCCAAGTGCTCTAAAGAAGCCGCTAGAGCCATGAATTCGCCCAAGCTATCCCAGCGCAGGTGATTCTCTTCTATAAATTGTTCAACATGTTTAGGAGCAGAGCCTCCAGCTCCAGTTTCAAACAATCCGCCGCCATTCATTAAAGGAACAATGGATAACATTTTTGCGGAGGTACCCACTTCTAATATGGGGAACAAATCAGTTAGGTAGTCGCGAAGTACATTTCCGGTAACCGATATTGTATCTAATCCCTTAATTAATCGTTCACACGTTTTTAGGGTCGCATCAGTTGGATTAAGAATAGAAAGTTCTAATCCTGCAGTATCATGGTCCTTCAAGTATTTGTCAACTTTAGCAATAATTTGAGCATCATGTGCTCTATTTTCATCTAACCAAAAAATAGCTGGAGTTTTTGAAAGTCGTGCTCGAGAAACCGCTAGCTTAACCCAGTCGCGAATAGGTGCATCTTTTGTTTGACAAGCTCTCCAAATGTCACCTGCCTCTACATCGTGTGATAAATAAACACGACCATTTTCGTCAATCACATCAACAGTTCCAGCCATCTGAATTTCAAAAGTTTTATCGTGAGAACCATATTCTTCAGCTTTCTGAGCCATTAACCCAACATTAGGAACAGTTCCCATGGTTGTTGGGTCGAAAGCCCCATTTTCTTTACAAAAATCGATTGTAGCTTTATATATTCCGGCATAACTTGAATCAGGAATTACTGCTTTGGTATCTTTAGATTTTCCATTCTTGTCCCACATTTGTCCTGAATTTCGAATCATTGCAGGCATAGAAGCGTCGATAATAACATCACTAGGAACATGAAGGTTGGTAATACCTTTGTCTGAGTTCACCATGGCTAAATCCGCCTCATGGTCCATAATTCTTTCGATTTCGTCCGAAATAAGTTGTTTTTCAGCCCCAGAAAGTTCATCCATTTTAGAAATTAAATCGCCGAAACCATTTTTGAAGTCAACCCCTAATTTTTCTAGAATTGCACCATGTTTTGCAATTAATTCATGGAAATAGACAGCAACAGCATGACCAAATATAATTGGGTCAGAAACTTTCATCATGGTCGCTTTCATGTGCAACGAAAGTAGAATTCCTGATTTTTTTGCATCTTCAAATTCCTTTTGTAAGAAGGAAATTAAATCAGACTTACTCAAAAAAGTAGCGTCCATAATTTCACCTTCTTTCAGTGCCAAGTTTGATTTTAAAACAGTTTTATCTCCATTTGTTGAAGAAAGCACAATATCAACATTCATTTCATGGGCTGCAGTAAAAGACTTTTCGTTAGAAAAGAAATCACCCTTTGTCATTGTGGCAACATGACTTTTACTGGTCGCTTCCCATTTCCCCATAGAGTGTGGGTTTTTTCGCGCATAATTTTTTACAGCAAGAGGAGCTCTTCTGTCTGAGTTTCCCTCTCTAAGCACGGGGTTTACCGCACTTCCTTTTACCTTATCGTATCTAGACTTGATGTCTTTTTCAATATCGTTTTGAGGTTCATCAGGGTAATTTGGCAGAGCAAACCCATGGGCTTGAAGCTCAGCAATTGCTTCCATTAATTGTGGGACAGAAGCAGAAATGTTAGGTAGTTTGATGATATTTGCTTCAGGAGTATTTGCTAGTTTACCAAGTTCAGACAGGGCATCACTTATTTTTTGTTCGTCTTTTAAAAAATCAGGAAATAGAGCCAAAATTCTACCAGCGAGAGAAATATCTCTCGTTTCTACATCAATTCCGGCGTTTTGAGCAAATGCTTGAACGATAGGAAGGAATGAATACGTTGCTAAAGCAGGAGCTTCATCAGTTTTGGTATATATGATTTTAGACATTGTATTTTTTGATTTTAAGATTGGGTTCAAAGTTAGCCAATGAAGGAGGAAATTGCAAGGCGAATAGGGGATGAATTTAAATAGGGTTTTTGGATGGTTTGGATGGTGAATTTTGATGGATATTGAGCTGTTAAATATTTAACATGATTTCAGTTAAATTACTCTTAATCAATCATGTTAGTCGTTGATTAACCGTTAGTCAACGACTAATAAAACGAATAAATCATCCACCAACGCTCAACCCTTCCGGAAACTCTTTTTCCCAACGCCTATAAAATATTGGATGATGATCAAACTTCTCCTCCGTTTTTGTCAACTGAATCCGCCCATTCCCTAAATTCTTAACCATGAAATGATAAAGATAATCTTGGCGTTCCCCAATTCTATTGCGCACATGGGTGAATAAGGTGATGTCATATCCCAAACGGTTTAACTCCAGCTCGTGGACTTCCACAGTGTTGCCTAAATTGGAAGTTAGTCCTTCGAGTATGTTTAAATTTCGCGCCAGCTGTCTTAGGTATTCAGAACGCACAGACTTTTGCATTTTTTTTGAAGTAAAATGATGTTGGCTTTTGCATTTTACAGAACAAAAGACTTTATCCGATCTGCCAAAAACCAATGTACTGCATGTTGGGCATTGCCCTTGGTAGGTTTTAATAGGAAACATAGTTTAATAGTTGTAATTAGCTTCTTTAAATTAGAAATAATAAACAACCAAAACAATTATTTTTTCAAAAAAATAGATGCAGCGAATTTAAATGAGGAGATTCTAATTATAGCTAAAAAATTGACAATCTATTGATTAATTAAACAAGTCGAACGATTATAATTTGTTGTTTTCAATAAACTCTATCATTTTTGAAAGGGCTCTTGCTCGATGTGACAGTAGGTTCTTTTCCTCCATATTCATTTCCGCAAAACTCTTGTTTTTATTTTCAGGGACAAATATAGGATCGTATCCAAAACCATGGGTTCCTGTTTTTTTTAATGCAATCTTGCCCTCAACTTTTCCTTCGAAAGTATGAAAGGAATTATTCCAAAATAAGGTGATTTTTGTCCTGAATTGTGCACTTCTGTTTTCTGAATTCT
>JAHKAT010000333.1 GCA_018825925.1 Bacteroidota bacterium
CATCAGCAGCCTTCCCTTTAAAATGACTAGTCCCGCAATCGAAAGTGCTAAGGTTAGAAATCCAATTATTAAAAAGCCAGTTTTACTTTCTTCAAAATTTCTATGAAAACCCATGACGATAAAAATCAAGCCCAGAAGGTTGATCGCTATCAAAACAGAATTTAGAATAAACGACCGTCCTCCAACTCGAACGATAGGATTTAAGTTAGTGCTCTTCGCCATAGTTCATGTGTATTAAAGCAAAAATGGAATAATTTAACATATCGTAATAATTGGCATCAACACCTTCCGAAATGAGTGTTTTGCCTTTATTATCTTCTATTTGTTTCACGCGTAATAATTTCATTAAAATAAGGTCCGTTAGCGATGAAACCCTCATGTCGCGCCAAGCTTCACCGTAATCGTGATTTTTCTTAATCATGAGGTCGTGTGCCGATTTTGAATAAAAATCATATAAACCCAAAGCCTTTTTCGGTGGTAATTCAAGGGAAATCAAATCTTTTTCTTCCAGTTGAATCAAGGCCATAATGCAATAATTCACGATTGCTACAAATTCCTCTTCTATTTCCTCGCCTACTTTGTTTTCACCCGTTTCCTGAATGGTCCTAATTCTTTGAGCTTTAATGAAAATTTGATCCGTCAAAGAGCTGGGCCTCAATATACGCCATGCAGTTCCATAGTCCGATGTTTTCTTTTCGAAAATTGCTCGGCAAGCTTTCATTACCTTTGTGTATTGACTAGATGTTTGATTCATTTAAAAGATTAATGCGAAAAAACAGCGATGAAGATACATATTTTGAGCGAAACATGAAGCTCACATTAGGAGGCAAACCCTTTGTTTTTGACCGAACAAAAATTATGGGCATTCTGAATCTAACGGATGATTCATTCTATTCGGGAAGTAGAATTTCTTCACAACAAATTCTGTGTGAGCGGGTTGCGGAGATGATTTCAGAAGGAGTGGATGTCATAGATATTGGTGCTGCAAGCAGTAGACCTGGAGCAAAACCAGTGCCTGTAGCCATAGAAAAAGATAAAATTTCTGAAGCTATACCCTTAATTCAGGAAGTTATTGGCGACAAATCAGTCTTTATTTCCATCGATACCTTTAATTCTCAAGTAGCTGAAATAGCGATAAAAAAAGGAGCTCATTTAATCAATGATATTTCCGCTGGTGAAATGGATCAAAAAATGCTCCCTTTAATCGCTGAAACTCAAATTGCTTATTCCGCTATGCACATGAGGGGAAACCCAGAAAACATGGTCAATCAAACAGTGTATGAGCATGTTACTACTGATGTAATTAATTATTTCACTCGCCTGAAAAATCGTTTTGAAAAATTAGGCATTAACAATCTACTTTTCGATCCTGGAATTGGGTTTGCAAAAACAATTGATCAAAACTTTCAATTACTCAATGAAATTAATCGCTTTAACACGCTGAATGTGCCGTTACTCGTTGGGGTTTCAAGAAAATCTTTAATTCAAAAAACGATAGGTGTAAATTCTGAATTCGCTGCCAACGGATCCACCGTCTTGCATACTTATTTAGTACAAAAAGGTATTCAAATGATCAGGACCCATGACGTTCGAGAATTACAGCAGACCATTCAATTATTGAAAAGAATTACAGATTCTCCAAAATAAGAGCAATAATATTTTAATTTTGGGTAACTTTTTTCTTTACATTCGTATATAGAACAAAATGACCGCATGAAATATTTTAAAGCTTCCTTAGCTCTTTTACTTTTTGCCTCTCCTGCTTTTTCGCAGGTTCAAGCTAGCTTCACCAAATCAGACACCACTATTTGCGTTGGAGATTGCATCGTGTATCAAAGCACATCAACAGGTAAAGTCAACACGTATAATTGGACTTTTAACGGTGGAATACCGGCAACTTTCGTCGGGGAATTCCCACCCCAGATTTGCTACCCCGTATCCGGGAACTACATTACTAGATTAGATATAGTAGGTGATAATTCAACTTCCAGTGTTTCGGTACCTACTCGAGTTGGGGTGTACCCAGATTCAGTAAGAATAAAATCGGAAGCCACAATCGAAATGGGAGGAACTGTCTTTTTACAAGCGCAAGGATTTGGCGCAGGAAGCATGTTCAATTGGCCACAATCGGATATTGTTACTTGTATAGATTGTCCTGATGTTTTTGCATCACCATTAATCACTCAATATGTTAATGTTGAATTTTTCTCGTCGGACTATTGTCCGGTTACTGATTCCGTGCTAATAACGGTTAAATTCAAGGATGTAATCGACGTACCCAATAGTTTTTCTCCTGATGGTAATGGGGTGAATGAAAAATTGTTCGTAAAGGGTCCTGGTATCAAAAAACTAGACTTTAGAGTTTACGATAGATATGGAACTCAGATGTTCCAAACCAATGATCAAAATGAAGGTTGGGATGGCACTCACAAAGGTGAATTATTAAATTCAGCAACGTTTTTATGGACTTTGGAGTACACTTTGATTGATGACACTAGCAATAAAAAATCCGGCAGTATCAGCCTTATTAAATAATTGACGAAATGAGAAAAATACTTATTATTTCCTTTCTAAGTTTAGGATTGAATTTGGGAGCGCAACAAGATCCGCATTTTAGTATGTGGCAAGTTTCTCCTTCACTTTTAAACCCTGCTGCAACTGGAGCAATGCAAGAAGACTTTAGTTTTTTAGTCAACAATAGAACCCAATGGTTAACCGCTGTTCCTTCTCCATTTATAACTTCATCTGTTGCAGGTGAAATGAGAGTAGGAAGAAATCAATTATCATCAGGTTGGTTTGGAGCTGGTTTGCAAGCGTCTCAAGACAATGCTGGCGTTACCAACACTTCCACCCTGGCGATTGGTGTACCGATTAGTTATGTATTAGAGGTAAACAGAAGTAGCTTGTTCAGCGTTGGATTGAAACCCGGCATCATTAATAGAGGACAAAATGCATCTGTTCAAACATGGGATAACCAATGGAACGGAACGGCTTTTGACCAAACCGTATTGACTGGAGAAACGAAAGCAAGGAATTTCAATGAATTTGACATGAGCGCTGGATTGATGTATCAAACTGAGTTTTACGATGGAAGTAAATTTGAAATAGGTGGTGCAATGAATCACATTACTAGACCAAATGTTACTTTTAGAGAAATCATCAATGAGCTATATCCTCAATATTTAGTCCATTCAAAAGTGAACCTTCATTTTGATAAAGTAAGATTTAGATTAGTACCTCAAATCACTGCCTTCAAACAAGGACCAATTGATTATTTAATGGTGGGTTCAAATTTAGACCTAGTGCTAAGAGAAGGATCTAAAAGAACTATTTTCGTTTCAGAAAGATTAGTGACTTTCGGTTTACACTACCGCATGTCGGGTTGGGCAACTGTGAATTTTGGTATGCAACTAGAAAGCTTTGCTTTTGGTTTAGCTTATGACGCACCGATAACCTCGTCAAGACAGGTTACAGGTATATTTGGGGCTGGTGAAATATTCCTAAAATATGCTTTTGTAAACGGTGAGAAAAAGAGAAAGTTAAGATAAAGATTTATCATTTGTCGTTGAAGGTCATCAATTATTGGTGACCTTTTTTATTGAACAAACCTCCGGTATGCAAAAAAAGTATTTGCTTGTTGACCAATTTTTCATTGGATTTATAATAATCTAGTAAGGCAAAAAATGTTTTGGCCGTATACACTTCTTCAAGTGGCAAATCCAACTCTACTTCTACGCTCTTTATAAATTGTGCTATTTCTTCAGAGGAATGTCCATACCTGCCAAAAACTTCATGCTCATGAGCAATCATTTTGTTTGCAATTTCTGTGGCTAATTCTTGATCATTAAATTGTCCAAGAATCAATTTTTCAATTTCCATTTTTACATCGAAATTCTTTAAAGCAGGCACCACATGTAAAACTTGATCTTCGTGAATGGACAAAGCAATTCCAGCAGCTGTAGTTCCAGTTCCCAAACCCAACCAAAATTCATTAATATCTTTATTCAAAATATGAATTTCTCTAATGATTTCTTGACAACCAATGATGCCATAAAAGTTTTTTCCACCTTCAGGAACTAGATAGAATTGAGAAAACTCACTTTTAATCTCTGATAAATAATCCCAGTCGTCTTTCATTCGATATTCTTCGCGACTTACAAAACTCAATTGCATGCCTAGCGCTGCGCATTTCTGAAGATTATCATTTGAATTTTCATTCAATTCATCTCCGCGAACTATTCCTTTTGATTGAAGGCCGTAAGCTGAACAAGCACTTGCCACTGCTATTAAATGATTTGAATAAGCCCCACCAAAAGTTAAAACGCCTTTTTTCCCTAAGGATTTGGCCTGCTCAATATTCAACTTTAATTTACGCCATTTGTTTCCTGAAATTAAGGGGTGAATTAAATCATCGCGTTTCACAATTAATTTTAAGTTTCTAGCGTTAAAATCATCCCTAACTTCAGATGGCCATTCAAAAGATTCAAGAGGTGAAGGAATTTGAAAAAATGAGTCTGATTCCATAAGAAACTGTAATTTTGAGTTATGAGCGACGATATGTCTGGTTTTTCAAAGCGTTCAAAGCTTGATCCAGAAGATTTTTATTTGAATGAGGAAGGTTTTATTGTTTTTACAGAAAAATACCATCTTAAGCGGGGATATTGTTGCAAAAGCAGCTGCAAACACTGTCCGTATGGTTTCGACCGAAAAACAGGCCGTGTTAAGAATCAGCTTTGATACCATTCTCAGGAAAACGACCTTGATACTTTGACAGGCGCAATTTAATCTCCGATATGTCGGCCTTTATATCCCCGGTTGGTTCGAATAATGAATCGAAACCTCCAATTTTCTTTTTGTAGTCTATATATCCAATATAAATTGGCACGTTTGCCTTATTAGCAATATAGTAAAAACCTTTTTTCCAATTTGGGCTGTAGCTTCTTGTACCTTCTGGAGTAAAGACCATGAAAATTTCTTCGTGTTCGGTAATAATATTTACCGCTTGATCGGTAAGGTTTGCGCCTTTGTTCCTATCTACCGGAATTCCGCCCATAGCTTTTAGTAACCAGCCCATTGGCGGGAAAAATAATTCCTTTTTTATAAGAAATTTTGCGTTGACTCCGTACTGACTAAATGCAATTCTACCTATAATAAAATCCCAATTAGAAGTGTGCGGTCCCATCACAACGACACATTTTTTTACACCAGTAGGTGGATTTGGGTCGATCGACCAACCAAACAGCTTAATTATAGCAAATAAGAATTTTCCCATGAATACAAAGATAGTATTTCACCAAATAGGTTAATTTTGGAAGGTGAAAAGTATACCACAAAAAAGAACACTGTTGGGTGTTGTTTTCTTATTGGCATTTGTTTGGATAGTTTTACTCCTCTATAAAACCCTGTGGTTGAGTCACAACACCACTGTTTTCGAGAAAATCCCATCCAATGCTAATGTCGTTTTTCGAGTAAATGGATCAAAAATTATTCGTACTGGAGCTTTTACAGTACTGATGGAAGCCAGAGATCCGATGCTCATTCAAGTAATAAACGAAGCTATTCAGAACAAAAGAGAATACAGCGGTCCTTCTCAAAACATTGGCGTAGATTGGTTGAACGACTTTGCTGTTTTTACATTAGAAGAAGAAGGTCGCTACTTAATGGGAATATCAGCACACTTAAAATCAGAAAGACTTCTCTATAAAAACGCAAAGAATTATTTTGATTCCTATTCCTCTTATGCTACTAATGGAGAGCATATTGTAATTCTAAAAAATTTAAATCAAAACTCCCCGCTTTCTAAAAAGACACTCAATAACATAGCGTCTAAAATTCTAACGATAAAAAACGTAGGTGCACGCAGATTATCGGACAGTTCGGAGGACAATGCATTTGTTTTAACGACCGAAGCTGGTTACCTTGGAGAATCATCTGTCTTTTGTAAATCAGCTATTTACTTCAAGGAGCATATGAATGGGTTTAAAGTAAAAGGAGATTTAACCTTAAACCCAAAAAATAAAGACCTCATTGTTGAGACTCCTATGTTGACTCCAAAAGGTTTTCATTTTCAAACGAGAATAATCCCGCTACCTGCTCAAAAAAAGATTCAATCGTTATTGACTGATAATGGACTTAACTTCCCAAAAATTGATGCGATCGGACTAAATTATTTCGGTTGCAATATTGAAAACACCCAAAAAGGCCTAAAAGTCTCTCCTGCAATGGAGTTGTTGATACATTTCAAAGAAAAAACAGATTTATTCGCTCATTTACAAAAGAGTCCAATAGTAGCTGATTGGGGTTGGAAACTAGAAAACAGTGAGTTGACAAACGGAGTTATAACGTATACCATTAAAAATATAGATTCGAATTCGTACTTGGTTTTTCAAAAGGACCACGAACCGAAACTGAGCGCTTTAAATCCAACTCTATTTAAATTATCAGGTATGCCAAAGTCTTTGTTAGACCTCGACGGCGATCCTTTTATCATCGGATTTATAAAAATGTTTCAGCTTTATAAAACGAGTTTGGAGCTTTTTGATCAATCGGAATTTGTTGAATTAAAAATTCAAAAGATAAACGCTGACAAGGCTTATATTGAGGGACAATATCGATTCAAAAACAATGTTTATCCTTTGAATGAAATTTTAAAATACACCATTTCGAATGGATGGACGAATTTAGATTAATCTCCCTTAAATCTAACCTATTAACGTAGAGAAGTAAATGGGTGCATCGAGCAAACGACTGCCATACCAAGAAAAGTACTCCCCATTAACGAGGATTATTTCTTTATTCGGATATAACTTTTCAAATTCCTCTTTGTGTTTTTCTTTGAACGGAAAAGGTTCACTGCTCAAAAGTAAACAATCCGCCTCTTCAATATACCTAGGATGACATTCAGGATATCGCGTTTCTTTGACCACATTCTCCCATCCTATTCGCTTAATAATCGCGTCGATAAAGGTATTTCCGCCTACCACAAAATCAGGTTCGCTCCAAATGTAATAAAGTACTTTTTTAGGACTTACGCTATTATCAAGTTGTTGAAATGCTGTATGTATATTCTTTTTTAGTTCTTGAGCTAACTCGAGTTTTCCTACAATTTCTCCAAGCTTTAAGATCATGTCGTCTGCATCTTCTAAAGAATTTACATCGCTCATCCAAACAGGAAATTCTTTTTCTAATATCGATATATCGTCAAAAGTATTCTCCTCCTTGTTCCCTATTATTAAATCGGGATTCAAAGAACGAATAAGTTCTATGTTCAGATTTTTCGTTCCGCCAATTCTTTCTTTATTTTGAAACCATTGCTGAGGATAGATACAAAATTTTGTAATTCCAACCACCTCATCTTCCAAACCAAGAGCATGCAATAATTCCGTTTGCGAGGGAACCAAAGAGACAATTCGAACAGGTTTTTGGTCAATTCTTACCGACCGTCCAAGTTGGTCTACAAACATCTTTTAAGACAATGAGGAGATGATATCATATTTGGTTAAAATATGGTGTTTGTTATCACCCAAATCTACCAATACGGCAGCCGTATTTTTATTTAAAAGTCTGGACACTTCCTCTAGACTTGCATTTTGAGCAACAACTGGAAAAGCCGCTTGCATTACTTTAGAAATTGGCGCATCGATCAAAGTACTATCCTCAACTAAGACTTGATACAAGTGATTTTCATCCAAAGATCCAACGAAATGGTTGTCCTTCAAAACTGGAATTTGAGAAATTCCATACTTGCGCATTTTCGCCACTGCATGAGAAAGTAATTCTTCAGCAAATAAGGTTACCAATGGTTCGTCAGAGTGTTTAGCAATTAAATCTTCAGCCGTTTTAAAATTCTCCTCTAAGAAACCACGTTCGCGCATCCAATCATCATTGAACATTTTACCGACATATCTACTACCGTGGTCATGGAACAAAACAACCACTACGTCATCCTCGGTTAATTTATCTTTCAATTGCAAAATACCTTTAACAGCAGCTCCAGCGGAGTTTCCAACAAAAATTCCTTCTTCTCTAGCCAAACGTCTTGTGTAAACAGCAGCATCTTTATCCGTCACTTTTTCAAATAAATCAATGACGTCAAAATCAACATTGGCAGGCAAAATATCCTCTCCAATACCCTCTGTGATATATGGATAAATCTCATTCTCATCAAATATTCCCGTCTCCTTGTATTTTTTAAAAACCGAACCGTAGGTATCTATTCCCCAAATTTTAATATTTGGATTTTTCTCTTTTAGGTATTTTCCTACTCCTGAAATTGTTCCACCAGTTCCTACACCGACAACAAAGTGAGTTATTTTACCATCTGTTTGTTCCCAAATTTCAGGACCTGTTTGCTCATAATGCGCTTGTCTATTGGACAAATTATCATATTGATTTACGTACCAAGAATTTGGAATTTCGCTCGCCAATCGTTTGGAAACACTATAATATGAGCGAGGATCTGAAGGGTCAACTGCCGTAGGACAAACCACGACTTCAGCTCCAACAGCACGAAGAATATCCATTTTCTCTTTGGATTGTTTGTCATTTAGCACACAAATTAATTTATAGCCTTTGATAATACAAGCCAACGCCAAGCCCATACCCGTATTTCCAGAAGTACCTTCAATTAAAGTTCCTCCCGGCTTGATTAAACCCGCTTTTTCAGCATCTTCAACCATTTTTACAGCCATTCTATCTTTGACTGAATTTCCAGGATTGGTCGTTTCAATTTTAGCTAAAACCGTTGCTTTTACACTTTTTGTCAATTTGTTTAGTTTAACAATTGGTGTATTTCCTATTGTTTCTAATATGTTGTTATAAATTTTCATCGAGCTAATTTTTGGCAAAGTTAAACCAACTTTTTAGACAGACTAAATTCAATCAGTCTAATCTTAAGCTTAATTGTTGAAATTCTTCTTGATCTTTGTCAAAACCAGAGATTGAGAAACCAATTAAACGCACTTCTTTTTCAAGAGGAATAAACTCAGAATACAGTTGAACTCCAAGATCTAAGAAATCATCTAAATTTAAAATATCTTCACGTTCCGTTCTACTTTTGGTGTGTGTAGAAAAATCAGAAAATCGAATTTTAAAGGTCAGCGTTCGACCGGAAGTGTTGGCATTTTCACACTTGGTTTGGAGATTTTCTAGTAGTTTTCGAGCTTCGAACCAAAGTAAATCGTCGTTAGCAATATTATTTTGAAAAGTCGTTTCAACCCCTAAGGATTTTCTTTCGCGATTTGATAGCACCGGACGATTGTCTTCACCTCGAATGACATTGTATAAAAAGCCACCTGATTTTCCAAAATAATGAAGCAAATCAGCTTGTGAATGATAGAGTAAATCTTTGCCTTTAAAAATCCCAAACTCTTTGAATTTCTTTTCCGTGGCACTACCTACACCATAAAATTTCCCTATAGGCAATTGTTCCAAATATTGCAGAGCATCTTTTGGTTCTATAACAAATAATCCATTGGGTTTGTCTTCGTCTGAGGCCAATTTGGCTAGAAATTTATTATAAGAAACTCCTGCAGAAGCAGTTAAACCTGTTTCTTCATAAATATCATTTTTTATAGACTGTGCAATAAAAGTGGCAGATTCTAGGCCTACAAAATTCTCTGTAACATCCAAGTAAGCTTCGTCTAATGCAAGAGGCTCGATTAAATTAGTGTATCTGGAAAATATGGTATTCACCTTGCTTGAAACTTCCTTATAGGCTTTAAAACGGAGCGGTGCAAAAATCAACTCTGGACAAAGTTCTAATGCTTTTCTTCCGCTCATTGCCGAACGTACTCCAAATTTTCTAGCTTCATAACTAGCCGCAGCTATTACACCTCGTTCCCCGCTTCCTCCTACTGCCAAAGGTTTACCTCTCCACTCAGGGTGATCCCTTTGTTCAACTGAGGCATAAAACGCATCCATATCTAAATGGATAATTTTTCGCATTTACGATATTTTTCGAGACGAATAGCTAGAATACAATACTCCTGAAACGAGCAAACTAAGAATCACTAATAATGAAACTGAGGTTGGAATTTTTACGAAGTGTACAATCATCATTTTTGTTCCTACAAATAGCAATACACCTATTAAAGCGAATTTCATATAATGGAATTTATCAAGCATATTGGCCAGGAAAAAATACAAGTTTCTCAATCCTAAAATTGCAAAAATATTGGAAGCAAAAACGATAAAAGGATCCGTCGTTATAGAGAAAATAGCCGGTATAGAGTCGATTGCAAAAATTACATCTGAAAATTCAATCACAATAAGCGCTGCAAAAAATGCCGTTGCTACTCTTTTACCATTTTCGCGAACGAAATAGCGACCATCTCGAATATCCCAGTTTATTTTAAATAGTTTGCTCAACATGCGCACGGCAAAGCTGTTTTTAAAATCAGCATCTTCATCGTCGTTTTTCAACATTTTTAATCCTGAATAAATCAAAATTCCACCAAAAACGTAGGTCGACCACTCAAACTTATGGACGAAGGCGGTCCCTAAGAAAATCATAATCAGCCTGAAAACTACCGCACCCAAAATACCCCAAAAGAGAATGTTGTGTTGGTATTTTTGTTCAATTTTAAAAAACTTAAATATCAATGCGATTACAAAAATATTATCCAAGCTCAAAGATTCTTCAATCAAATAACCGGCATAGTAATCCAACATGGCATCCATAGGGGCGACATTCATCGGGTTCACGTCCATCCAGTTTTTGTCATAAATCACATAAACCACTAAACCGAACAAAAGTGCCAGAAGAAACCAGAAGCCTGTCCGCTTCAATGAATCTTGCATTGTAACGACCACATTTTTCTTATGAAACACACCCAAATCAAGGGCTATCAATACAAAAACAAGAATTAAAAACAAAGCCCAAATCATATCGTTCTATTACAATGAATGCAAATATACAATTGCGAAACTGTTTCTATTAAAAAAATCATATTATCACCCAACGATGCTTGTGGATTGTGTAATTTTGAAAGGTGAAAGAGTTTGTACTCCATTCTGATTTTGAACCAACAGGCGATCAACCTTCTGCCATACAAGCCTTGTTGAATGGAATAAATGAACAAATACCGGCACAAACTTTACTTGGAGTTACGGGATCTGGTAAAACCTTTACAATAGCAAACGTTATTAAAGAATTGAACCGTCCGACATTAATTCTATCTCATAACAAAACACTTGCAGCACAATTATACGGTGAGTTCAAACAGTTTTTTCCTGAAAATTCTGTAGAATATTTTGTTTCCTACTACGACTATTATCAGCCAGAGGCGTATTTGCCAATAACAGGAACATATATAGAAAAAGACTTAGGGATCAATGATGAACTTGAGAAATTAAGACTATCAACTACCTCCGCACTGCTTTCGGGCCGAAGAGATGTCATTGTAGTTGCCTCTGTTTCTTGTATTTACGGTATTGGAAACCCTGATGAATTTGCTAAGAATATTGAAACAATACACGTTGGACAAACCATAGCGCGAAACAAATTTCTTCTCCGCTTGGTAGAAAATCTGTACTCTAGAGCCACTACTGGATTTGAAAGAGGACAATTTCGAGTTAAAGGTGATACTATAGACATCCATCTCGCCTACGCCGATTATGCTTTAAGGGTTGAGTTTTGGGGAGACGAAATTGAAAAAATATCGACCATTCATCCAGAAACCAATACGCAATTTGAAACCTACGAGTCCATACAAATTTACCCAGCGAATATTTTTGTTAGTTCACCAGAAAATACCCAACACGCATTAATTGGGATAGGAGAAGACATGGTGGTTCAAGTTGAAAAGTTTCGAAAAGAAGGAAAAATTGAGGAAGCGAATCGACTTGAAGAACGAACAACTTTTGATATGGAAATGATTCGAGAGCTTGGTTATTGCTCGGGAATTGAGAATTATTCAAGGTATTTCGACCGAAGAAATCCTGGTGATCGACCCTTTTGTTTGTTAGATTATTTTCCAAAAGATTTTTTAATGGTCGTTGATGAAAGTCACGTTACCCTTCCGCAAATACGGGCAATGTATGGAGGCGATCGCTCAAGAAAAATAAACTTGGTGGACTATGGCTTCCGTTTACAAGCTGCAATTGATAACCGTCCGCTTCAATTTGAAGAATTCCAAACCCTTCAAAATCAAGTGATTTATGTTTCTGCTACCCCGGCAGATTTTGAACTTGAGGAGTCTGAAGGTGTGGTCGTGGAGCAATTAATTCGACCCACTGGTTTGTTGGATCCTGTGATTGAAGTCAGACCCAGTTTAAATCAAATCGACAATTTAATTGAAGAAATTCAAGCCAGAATTTTAGTGGATGAAAGAGTTTTAGTGACTACTCTTACCAAGCGCATGGCAGAAGAATTGCAGAAATACCTCGACAAATTAGGAATACTTTGTCGCTATATTCACTCGGATGTAGATACCATAGAAAGAGTCGAAATTCTTCGGCAACTGCGTTTAGGTGATTTTGATGTTTTAATAGGTGTGAACTTATTGAGAGAAGGACTAGATTTACCTGAAGTTTCACTTGTTGCTATTCTCGATGCCGATAAAGAAGGTTTTTTAAGAAATACGAGAAGTTTAGTTCAAACAGTTGGTCGAGCCGCTAGAAATGTCAATGGCTTTGTAATCATGTACGCTGACAAAATGACTAAGTCTATGATTCAGACTATTGATGAGACAGAGCGACGAAGAAAGATGCAAGAAGATTACAACACCTTGCATGGCCTAGTCCCTACTGCATTAAATAAATCCAAAGAAAAGATTATCCGCTCCACCAAAGTAGCAGATGGAGACCAGTTGTATTCTGAAACCAAACGTTTTTACCAAGACCAAGAAAATAATTTGGCAACAGCAGCTGAAGCTAAAGTCAATTACGATTCGCAGGAACATTTACTTAATTTAATAAAAGAAACTAAAAAAGCCATGGAAGACGCTTCCAAAGAGCTTGATTTCATTGAAGCAGCTAGACTGAGAGATGAAATGTTTGAATTGCAAAAACACCTTAAAAAATGATGAATACCCTTAAACAATTCCGGACTATTGCCATTCTGGAAGGAGTCAGCTATTTACTTTTGGCATTGACCATGCCACTCAAATATTTATACGACATGCCTTTACCTAATAAAATTGTAGGAATGGGCCATGGTATTTTATTTATCGCATTTATATTCTGGTTGTATCTAAATATGGTTGAGAGAAAATGGAAGTTTTCAAAAGTTTTCATTCTTTTTATTTCATCCCTCCTTCCATTTGGTACTTTTGTCGCTGATAAAAAAATCTTATCCAAAGAAATCTAAAAATGGAAACTAGAAAACACGTTGAGGTTTGCTTTACGCCAGGTGAATATGAATACTTCAAATCTGAGTATGAAATAGTTGTAGTAATTGATGTTCTGCGAGCAACCACCGCTATTTGTGCAGCTTTTGCAAATGGCATTCAAAGCATTATACCTGTTTCTACTTTAGAAGAAGCTATTGAATATAAATCAAAAGGATATTTGGTAGGGGCCGAAAGAAAGGGTCAAATTGTAGAAGGTTTTGATTTTGGAAACTCACCATTTTCTTACATGAAAGAGGAGCTAAAAGGTCAAGATGTTGTTTTAACCACTACGAATGGAACCAAAGCACTTCACGTTGCAAGGGAAGCAGAGACTGTGGTTGTTGGTTCGTTTATCAATCTTGATGCACTTTGTAAATGGTTGGAAAAGCAAGATAAAAACATACTTTGTCTTTGTTCAGGTTGGCAAGATAAATTTAACTTAGAAGATACTATTTGTGCTGGCGCTATTTGCGAATATTTGATTGCTACTGGTAATTTTATCAGCGACGAAGATTCTTCAATCGCTGCGAAATATCTCTATATTTCTGCCAAGGACAATTATTTCGGATATTTAAAATCTAGTTCACACAGAAGACGTTTAAAAAACTTAAATTTAAACGAAGACATAAAGTACTGTCTTACACCTAATCAAACAGATGTAATTCCGGTTTTAAGAAATGGTAAATTGGTTAAAATATAGCGCTACACTCCTACTTGTACTGATTTTGGTCGGTGCGAAATCCAATTCTGGCTCTTGGCAACGTTGGGGATTCTTTGGTCATAAACGGATCAATCGAATGGCCACTTTTTGTTTGCCTCCAAGCATGTTTGGCTTTTACAAAGAGCATATCGAATATTTGACTGAGCACGCCGTCGATCCTGATAAAAGAAGGTACGCTATGGATGGCGAGGCACAATGCCACTACATTGATTTAGATCATTTCGGATCCAATCCAGAAGAAGTTTTTGATTTAGTCCCTCAGAAATGGGCGGATGCTGTAGCTAAATATTCTGAAGACACCCTTCAGACATACGGTATCGTTCCTTGGCACATTGTCCGAATGAAATTTCGTTTGCAAAAAGCTTTCGAGGAAAAAAATGTCGATTTAATATTGAAATATTCAGCAGAAATTGGACATTATATTGGAGATGCTCACGTTCCTTTACACACTACCGAAAACTACAATGGTCAATTAACCGGTCAACGCGGAATTCATGGTCTGTGGGAAAGTAGGTTGGTTGAACTGAATGCAGAAGATTACGATTACTTCGTTGGTAAGGCCAACTATATTTCCAACTTAAACCAATATGTTTGGGAAATTGTAAAGGAATCACATTTGGCCGTAGATTCTGTTTTGGAATTTGAAAAATTGCTTTCAGGTGAAATGTCAAGTGATCAAAAATATGCCTTCGAACAAAGAGGTACTACCACTATTAAAAATTACTCTAAAGAATTCTCACAAGCATATCATCACCGTTTAAATGGTATGGTCGAACGACGGTTAAAATCGTCCATCAAGTCTGTCGGTGATATTTGGTATACTGCGTGGGTAGATGCTGGCCAGCCCGATATTGCAAAACTTCAAAACATTTCACCTTCAGCGGAATTGATTGAAGAATTAAAACGTTTGGATCAAGAATTCGCTAGTTCAAAAAGCAAAGGGAGAATTTGTGATTAGATCTATTTAAAACTTATAGCTAGCACTGAAGTTAATAATCCCACCTTGACCAATTCCCATATTCATCCCAAAACCGAGATGAGGAGTAGGAAAAAATCGAGCGCCAAACGCTAGTCTCCAAGCAATAGGAATGATAAAAGTAAGGTGATAATTATCAGAAACACCTTCTAGAACTGTTTTACTGTATTTTATGCCTACCCCACCTGTTACATAAAAGTCGAACAACGAATTTTTAGAAAAATGATAGTTAAAGGTAGGTACAAAGCCAAGTTTAGATCGAATCAAACTTCGTCGATAAATAACGGAGTCATTATCCTCACTTTTAAAGGTTTGTTCAACTCTGGAATATAGGTAGGCAACCTCTAAACCAAAACCAAATTTATGACTTAATAAATACTCAACGCGTCCACCGATCGGACCAAAACCTATTTTTTTAGTGGAAATTGCCTGCGGTCCATATGTGAAAATAAGATTATCAGATAAGAGGGTATAAAAATTGGGAAAACCATAAAAGGCGTCACCGGTGAAGCTTCCTTTCCTAACAGCCGATATAGATTCTTCAGCGAAAAGATTTTTATCGCTTTGCGCTGAACAAAGCAAAACCCCTTGAGTAGTTATCATTAAAAAAAACAGTAGTGCTTTCTTCATTTTTCTTTTTCCATCTTTATAGCTTTTTCGGGCTTGACAGGACAGATCCAGGCGCAGATGCCGCAGCCCTTGCAGTGGTCGTAATC
>JAHKAT010000029.1 GCA_018825925.1 Bacteroidota bacterium
CTTATTCGACAAGGGAAATTGAAATTGAACGATGTTTTAGATGAAAACTCTATAAAAATAATCTCTAAAAAAATTGGAGATTCGACCTCGCTTTCACTTTCCGAAATGAAAGAAAAGGTAGGCACTAACGTGTCTTGGGAAGAGCTAAAATGTTTTAGAGCTCAATTTTTACCAGTCCCATAAAACTCAAAATCGAAAAAATTTTCATCCAATTAAATCCACACTTCGAAAATCATCGTTGATATCCTGTCGATGTATTTTTTTTTGTAATCATTTGATTAACAATTATTAAAAATAAACACATCGATTATTTAGTAATCTAACATATATTATCATGACAAAAAATTTACTTATTAAATCTCTATTTACCTTAGTAGTAAGTATAGGTTTTACAACCATTGCATCAGCAGCCCATTTGGGTTCTAAACTGATGTTCTCGGCAAGAATGAATGGAGCTCAGGAAGTTCCAGCAGTGACAACTCAAGCAGCGGGTGTTGCCTCTTTTGTATTAAATGGAGAGCGCGATTCATTGTGTATCAGTGTTTACATGGGTGGGTTTGGTTCAAATCTAGGAGGAGTTCATCTTCACGAAGGTGCGGCTGGTTCAAATGGTCCTGTCCTAATCGATTTAACTTCGCACATCATTAATGGAAATATCCAATTTGTTTTAACTGGAGCAGACTTAACACCTAGTTTAATTCAAAAAATGATTGAAGGAACTATTTATATTAATGCTCACACTGCAAACAATATGAATGGTGAAATCCGCGGTCAAGTTAAATTAGAGCAAGATTTTGGGTACAGAACTTTATTGAACGGTTTGAAAGAAGTTCCTCCAGTTCTTACCAATGCCACTGGTCTTGGTTTGTTTAATCTTTCATTGAACAAGAAAAAGATGTATATCTGGATTGTTGCAAACGAACTTTCTGGACCAATGATGGGTGCGCACTTGCACATTGGAGCTTCAACAGCAACTGGACCTGTTGCTTATGATTTAACCTCAAACATCAATGGAAATACCATTATTGATACTATAGATGTAACCACAGAACCTGGATTTTTAGCAAGCCTAGAAGCTGGAGACGTTTACATTAACTTGCATACCACTGCCAATCCGAATGGAGAAATTAGAGGACAATTAGAGTATTTATCACCAGCAATTGCTTTTGATGCATTTTTAAATGGAGCGCAACAAGTTCCTCCTGTGATGACAACTGCCACGGGAACCTCATACTTTTCATTAAATTCAACTTTTACAGCCATCGATTTTGAAGTACAAGTAGACGGTTTATCAGGTCCAATAACAAGTGCACATTTACACGAGGGTGTTGCGGGTGCTACAGGGGCAGTCGTTGTTGATTTAACATCATCAATCAATGGAAACAGATTATCAGGAACCATTACAGGTGCTGATTTAGAGCAAGAAACGATAGAAGCCCTTTTAGCAAGTGGTATTTACATAAACATACATACGGCTGCAAATCCGAATGGTGAAATTAGAGGTCAAATCAATCGTTTAGCGCGTGAGGGTTATACCATTCAAATGACAGGCGGAGCTGAAGTTCCGGCCGTTTCTACAAATGCAACAGGAGGAGGTATCGTTTCTATTTCAAGAGAAAGAGACAATGCACATGTAATGTTAGTTGCGAAAGATATGGCTAGCGTAATTACTGGTGCTCACATTCACAATGGTGCAGCAGGTACAAACGGACCGGTTGTTTTTGATTTGACACCAGCATTTGTTGGAAATGCATCATTTGCAGGTGCATTCACCTACCTTACAAGAGAAGATGTAGTGCCATTTGGTCCTTCCTCGGAATTGTTATTTAGAAATGCTTCTGCCTATGTGAATATTCACAATATGTCTAATCCGAATGGTGAAATAAGAGGCGATTCTTATAGAGGTTCTAAGTGTTTTTCACAAACAGTAGGACTGAATGAATTGTCCAATGAAAAACTTTTAAGTGTGTTCCCAAATCCTACAGCTTCTTCAATTACAATATCTAAAGACGGGTTTAACGGTTATGAAACGCTTAATATTTCAGACATCACAGGTAAAATCGTAAAAACTATCAATCTTACTTTCAACGGTCAATCATTTGATCTTTCTGAATTGAAAGCAGGAATTTATTTCTTGAACGATACAGCGAATAGCTCGATCAAGATTATAAAAGAATAATACTTTTCATAAATGAGGGAAGGGCTGTTCGTCAAATGACGAGGGGCCCTTTTTTTATTTCACCAAATTCATTGTCGAAAAATACAGCCCTATCATAGTAGCCAATACTTAACAATAACTAACTTTACTGCATGAAAATCGCCATAATAGGTGCTGGTGCCGCCGGCTTTTTCGCTGCTCTTGAAGCAAAAAAATCTAATCCCCAAGCAGAGGTTGTTATTTATGAAAAAACATCAAAGTACCTAGGTAAAGTAAAAATTTCAGGTGGCGGACGATGTAATGTCACCAATGCCTGCTTTGATATTCCCACTCTTGCAAAGCACTATCCAAGAGGTGAACAATTCTTACGGAAATGTTTTTATCAATTCAATTCGCATTCCACTATGGAGTGGTTCGAATCAAGAAATGTTCCGCTGCACACTTATCCTGACCTTCACGTTTTTCCAAAAGCCAATGATTCACAAGTAATTATCGACTGCTTAATTAATGAAGCTAAAAAACTCGATGTCTCACTAAAATTGAATGAGCCTATTTTAAAAATACAAGCCCAAGATGAAGGGTTTTTGCTTGAAGGTCGCGAACATTCATTTACAGTTGATCGCGTGATAGTCACAACTGGCGGTCAGCCTAAGAGATCAGGATTGGACTGGTTGGAAGATCTGGGTCATCAAATTGTTGAACCTCTACCCTCTTTATTCACTTTCAATATGCCCACTAATCCTATACGGGAATTGATGGGAACTGTAATCAAAGAAACCACTACCAAAATTGAAGGCACCAAATTAAAAGGCGAAGGACCATTATTAATCACCCACTGGGGAATGAGTGGTCCAGCAATTCTGATGCTTTCGGCGTGGGGAGCTCGAATTTTGGCTGAAAAAGACTATAATTTTGCGGTTTTAGTGAATTGGCTCAATGACAAAAAGGAAGAAGAAATCCGAACAGAACTGAGTGTTATAATGGCTGATAATGCTAAAATGATCTCCAATCAAAACTACTTTCCAATCACCAATCGTTTTTGGTTACACTTACTTCAACGAGCGGAAATTTTACCAGAAACACGGTGGAAAGATTTAGGAAAAAAACAAGTGAATAAACTCGTCAACATTTTAATAAATGACAGATACGAGGTTCAAGGCAAAACTACTTTTAAAGAAGAATTCGTAACAGCAGGTGGCGTTTCATTAAAGGATATTGATCCTCAGACCATGGAAAGTAAAAAAGTAAAAGGCTTGTTTTTCGCTGGAGAAATAATGGATATTGACGGAATTACTGGAGGGTTCAACTTTCAAGCCGCGTGGACTACCGGGTTTATTGCAGGAAGGAATTGTGGCAGTTAAGCATTTTAATACACTGGTAGACTCGTCCATCAAATAAATTTCAAACAAAGTCAAAGTCAGAATCAGAATCAGAATCAAAAATCCCTATATCCTTTTCTCTGCCAGTCTGTCACTTTCATTTTTTGGTCTGATTTTAGACAAAGCACAGGCATGAATAAAGAAAATGTATCCTTTAAATGGGCTTTCAAGAAGTTTATTTGGCCTCGAAAAAAAATAATTAGTATTGGTTTAATATTGATTCTCTTTAGAAGTTTATCAGGATTGGTGCTTCCTTATGCCAGTAAAAATTTGATTGACGAAGTAATTCCTTCGAATAATTTTCAAGATTTATTACTTTTAATAGGACTCGTTACTGCAGCCATTGCTGTTCAGGCAGTTAGTTCATTTTTCCTTACAAAGATACTTAGTGTTGAAGCGCAACATTTGATTTCCTTGCTACGCTCTGAAGTTCAAAAGAAATTATTAAAACTACCCATTCGCTTTTTCGACAACAATAAATCTGGCGCCCTAGTGTCGCGTGTTATGTCTGATGTTGAAGGTGTTAGAAACATAGTTGGGACTGGCTTGGTTCAATTGATTGGAGGAACTATAACTGCAATTGTGGCGATGTTCTTTTTAATTAAAATCAATGCCTTGATGACCTTGTTTACCTTGGTGCCCGTGGCCCTTTTCGCATTTATCGCTTTAAAAGCCTTCGCGAAAATTCGCCCTATTTTTAAAGATAGAGGAAAAATAAATGCTGAAGTAACTGGACGTTTGACAGAAACCTTAAACGGTGTTCGTGTAATCAAAGGCTTCAATGCTGAAAATCAAGAAAGTTTAGTCTTTGAAAAAGGCGTTGAAAAATTATTCTTAAATGTTAAGAAAAGCTTGACAGCCACTGCAATTATGACCAGTAGTTCGACCTTTTTACTTGGTTTGGCATCTGTAGGTATTATGGGAATTGGTGGTTATTTCATGATGGGAGGAACAATGACTACTGGTGAGTTTCTATCCTTTACCCTCTTTCTTGGATTTATGATTGCCCCTATCGTTCAAATGTCAAACATAGGCAGCCAGTTGACGGAAGCCATGGCAGGTTTAGATCGTACTCAAGAATTAATGGCAATGGAGGAAGAGGATAATCCTGAGATTCGCACTAAATTTTTAGAAAACGTGCATGGAGACATCGTTTTTGACGGAGTTCACTTTGAATATGAAGAGGAAAAAGAGGTTTTATCAAATATCAATTTCGAAGCAAAACGAGGCTCTGTCACCGCTCTAGTAGGATCAAGTGGTTCTGGAAAAACGACTATCTCAGGATTGGCGGCCAGTTTTTTAACTCCTTCAAAAGGAAAAGTTACGGTGGATGGAGTGGACCTTTCAGAAGTTAATTTGGATAGTTTCAGGAAGCAACTAGGGGTGGTTCTTCAAGATGATTTTTTATACGAAGGCACCATTCGAGAGAACATTCTTTTTCCTCGACCAAATGCGAGTGAAACTGAACTTTTAGAGGCCGTTGCTGGTGCTTATGTGAATGAATTTACCGATCGTTTTGAAAATGGTTTAGATACTGTAATTGGGGAGCGAGGCGTGAAATTATCGGGGGGACAAAAGCAGCGTATTTCTATCGCACGTGCATTGTTAGCAAATCCGCGGGTATTAGTTTTGGACGAAGCGACTTCCAACTTAGACACTGAAAGTGAAAGCTTTATTCAAAAATCACTGCAAGAATTGATGAAAGACCGAACGACTTTTGTAATCGCTCACCGTTTGAGTACTATTCAAAAGGCAGATCAAATTTTGGTGATTGAACAAGGTGAAATTGTTGAAAAAGGAAAACATCAAGAGCTTTTGGATTTAAAAGGCCGATATTTTGATTTGTTCACTTATCAAAGCAGAATTTAATATTTCGCTTAAACTAGTAATGAAGTCAGTTCTTAGAAAAAGTTAAAACTTACGTTTTCAAGGATTTATTCTCTAACTTTAGGCAAGTAAATATAGATCCTCATGAAACTTACATTTTTACTTTTTTTCGCTCTATTTTTCAACTTACATTTTACATATAGTCAAAAGGATGTTGCCCTTTCTATTGTTCATCAATTAAAAGGAGAGCCATTCGCTTTCAACCAAGCATCGTCCAACAATCTCGGTGAGCCATTCATTTTAGACCGATTGGAATATTATTTAAGTAAATTCACTATCGTGCACGATGGCGGGCAAACTACGGTTGTTAATGATACTGTTGTGGCTTTAGTACGAGCCAATGAAAACACATTGATTCCTTTGGGGACATTCACCTATACCTCTATAGAATCCATTAAATTTCACGTGGGTGTTTTTGATCCTGTCAACCACGAAGACCCAAGTTTATACAGCGTTTCGCACCCACTTGGCCCTAAATCTCCAAGTATGCATTGGGGTTGGACGTCTGGGTATCGATTTGTAGCCCTAGAAGGATATGGAAATTCACAATTCAATCAAGTTATACAATTGCATGGTTTGGGTGATGAAAACTACTTTGAAACAACTGTTGCTACCGTTACAACTGACGTTTTTGGAACCGACCACCTTACCATTTACGCTGATTATGAAAGAGGTCTGCGTGGAATGTCGCTCGATGGTGGTTTGATCAGTCATGGCAGTGATGGTGCAGCGGCGCAATTGCTTGTCAATTTTAGAGATCATGTTTTCACCTCCAATGCTACCGCTAATATTCAGAAAAAAAACATTGCCGAATTTCGAGTATTTCCAATTCCTTCCACAGGGAATGTTAGGATAGATTGGAGTCAAAACAACTCTTTTGAAAGTTTAGAAATCTACAATGTTCAAGGTTCTAAAATCTTCTCAAAAGACGTCTCTAAAGATTCACAAACTTCTATTTTTCTAGAAAATTCAGGGGTCTACTTCGTTCGGTTGACGGATAAATCAGGAAATAGAACCGAATCCAAGCTAATTATCGAATAAACGATCAGTTTTTCGGTTTACGGAAATCTTGATTTTTTACAAAAACTTTGTCTGTCAAAGTATTCAAAAAAGCTATAAGTTGTTTCATTTCAAGGGTGGATAACTCAAAAGCTTGAATTAATTCATCTTTGTTGGGTGCTTTATCACCACCTCTCTTATAATGTTCAATCACTTGTTCCAAAGTCTCAAATCGACCATCGTGCATGTACGGAGCAGTCAAAGCAATATTTCTTAAGGTTGGTATCTTAACCACATCGCGATCCGATTCTTTTTTAGTCACTCGCATTCGACCAGAATCCAGAGCGGAAAAAATCAAACCATTATTAGTGGTTTTGTGATTTGTGAAATTAAAACCACCATGACATTCATGGCAATTGAGCTGATTAAAAAATAAATCTTCACCTGCCTTTTCGGTTTTCGATAAACTTTTCTTCCCCTTTCGGTAAGCGTCGTATTTTGATTGATTGCTGATAAAAGTTCTCTCAAAAGCTGCAATAGAACGTGTAATAACAAAAGGATTCGGTTCTTGACCGTATGCCTTTAAACTCAATTGTACATACTTTTCATTTTTTGCTAAACGTTTGCTGATTTCAACAATATTAAAGTCCATCTCAGTGTGTTCCTCTATAGGTACCAGTATCTGTTGTTCCAAAGTAGGTAAAAGACCGTCGAACATAAATGCTGGTTGAAATCCTACATTTGCAAGAGTTGGAGCATTTCTATCGGCAAATCGACCTGCCACCCCAGGCGAAATTCTGCGAAAATCAGCAAATGCATTTTTTTGATGGTGACAGGATGCACATGAGATGGATGAATCCAATGATAAATCTGGATCGTAAAACAATTTTCGACCAAGATCAATACGTTCAGAAGTCGGCAAATTATTTTTCGGATAAATCATTTCAGGAAAAACAAGTGGATCAATCGATACATTGCGTTTTCTGGCTACACTAGTTGATTCATAATAAAGTATTAAACACAAAACGCTGCAAGATACGAAGGTCCAATTTTTCACATTTTAAATTTAAGTACTTTAAGAATTAGGAAAAAATTAAGTTCTAAAAAAATAGCCTCTCGAATACTAAATACGAACAAAAAATGAAGTTTTCTAAGGAACAGTTTCATTTTTTTTGTTACCTTTTTCATTTAAAATATTTCAAAATGGAGACTCTTAAGGAAAGCATAGTGATTACAGTGAAAACAAAGGTCAGTGCACCTATCGAATTAGTTTGGTCGGTATACACAGATCCTAAGCATATCGTGAAGTGGAACACCGCAAGCACCGAATGGCACACACCTAAAGCGGTCAACAATTTAGTAGAAGGAGGTAGTTTTTGTTATCGAATGGAATCGAAAGATGGCAAAATTGGTTTTGATTTAGAAGGGAAATATTCAACCATCGAGAAAGCGGAGGAACTTCAATATACTTTAAGTGATGGTCGTCAAGTAAAAGTTACTTTTTCACCTACTACTGAATCGCGAATATTGGTGGTTCAGACTTTTGAGGCTGAAAACGAAAATCCTATGGAATTACAAGCACAAGGGTGGCAGGCCATTTTGGATAATTTCAAAACCTATTGTGAGGGGCAGCTTTAGTCTTTAAATTTTTTGAAAGATAAGTTTCCTTATTTATATTTCGCGAAAAATCAAAGGGTCATTTTTTGGTAGAAAAACACTCTAACCAATTTTAAAAAGATGACTCAATTTTGGATTGAACTATACTATTTAATAAAATATTTAAATGTTGAAGCATACAACTTTTTGGTCCAAAATTATTGCCTCCGGGTTGATAATTCTTGCTGTGACTTGGGTTGTTTACAATACTTTTAAATCAAATATAAGCGATGACTTTGAATATACAGCACAGATCAAATCTGTCGATAATTTTTACGATTCTTCAAAATCAGAGTTTACAGGGCAAATCCTATCAAATACACTTTTCTCCTACCGCGTCATTGAAAAAAAAGACAAGGGATTAATTATTGAAAAATACTTTTGATGTTCGAAAACCAAGTGGTGAAGAGATTTTTAAAGCCACAAAAAAATATGGCATCGATCCAATAACCTCCGAGCACATTCCTGAACTTGGCGAGATCCGTAGAAAGGGCTTTTTGTTTGGACCTCCCAATTGCAAAAAACAGGATTTTAAATATTGGCATGTCAATTATGATTCTGTCTTATCAATGAAGTTCCTCAAAGAAGAGAGACTTCAAGAACTTCTCGTTTATCATTATGTCACTAAGTTTACTGCTGATCAAACCAATAGTTTGGATCATTTAAATGGCGTTCCAGAGGCACGAGGGGTCGATTTAGAAGTGGAATTACATCTCTGGATTGAGCCGATCAGTGGGAAAATGATTAAATACGAAGATGCTGCAATCGCTTATTTTTATGATATCAAAACAAAAAAACGGCTTTTTCCATGGAATAAATTTCACAATTCTTTCGAAGAAATAACCGTATCAAGAAAAATTGCGGAAGCCAAACAACATCTTCAAAAAGAACTTTGGTTAAAAAAAACAATTCCGCTTTCCTTTGTTTTATTAGCACTTATTGTTCTACTTATAGGATATAAATTTCTCGAAAAACTACTCTGGAGACTGTATTTAACCGTCAGTTTAATTGCGCTATGTGGCACTGGTTTGACCTTTATGATCTACAGTTCTATGAAATCAAACAACAGAACTTTACAGTATAATGAATTTGAAAATGAGTGTGAAAATTTTCATTTCGCAATCACCAAAGAAATTACCAAAAGCGTAAATGCTTTGTATCCTGTTAAAAGTTTGTTTGACATTTATCCCAATTTGAAAAATGATGAATTTGTGCGCTTTGTTAAAGATTTTCAAAACTTACAAAATCTTAAGTTTCCTATCTCCTATGCCCCACTGATTGCACATTCAGATAAAGTTCAATTTGAAAGCACTAGTTTGGACCATCGGAATTTACCTGTTAAATTATTTGAGATGAACGCTTCCAACAAAAAAGTAAGCGTCGAAAAAAGAAATTATTATGCACCCATTTATTATATTGAACCGCAATTAGGTAATATTTCCCCTATTGGATTTGACTTGTTATCTAATGAAACTAGGAAAAAAACCCTTCAAAGGGCAAGTAAAACTTTTGAAATAGCGACCACTGAACTTATTTATTTGGTACAGTACTCCGAAAAAAAACCAGGTCTTCTCTTAGTTTTGGCAATACAAGACAATTCTAAAAGTCCACGAATAATTAAAGGTTTTATTACCTCGCCAATTTCTATAGACAAACTGTTTCACAATGCTTTCATAAGCAAACAGTTAAATTCAGACATTTTCTTAGAAGTACATGACAATTTTGGGAATTTAATTTATTCAACCAACAAGATTAGTAATCTAGACCGTCAATTAAATCAAAAATCTACTGTTCAAGTGGCTGACAGGGCATGGTCGTTAAGCTTTCACGGAAGTAAGAGTTTTGGTTCAGTTCAGAATAAGAGTTTTGAAAATTTCGTTTTAATAATCGGAATCCTGTTTACGGCATTGATTTCCACCTTCTTATTTTTCGTTCTGTCAGACGACAGAAAAAAGGTTATGGAAACCAATAAACGTCTGGCAGCGGAATTGGATGAAAGAGAAAGAGCCGAGAAAAAACTGATTGATGTAGAACAGTTTGCATACATTGCTTCTCATGATCTTCAACAACCTTTGAGGACCGTTTCCAACTATATTGGATTAATCAACGATTTCATCCCAGACGATACCAAAAAAGAAATAGAACCTTTTATTAAAACCATCAGCGGCGCAACGAGTAGAATGCAAGAATTGATAAAAGACCTACTCGAATACTCGAGACTTGGCAAAGAAGATAATAAAACAGAAGTTAATTGTAACGAGCTGTTGAATAACATAATCACTGACTTAGAATCGATGATTCAAGGACAAAATGCCCTCATAACTTTCGATAAATTACCAATAATCAATGGTTACAAATCAGGACTTAATTCTGTTTTTCAAAACTTAATCAATAACGCCATCAAGTTTAACACCTCTGATAAAGTTTCGACAGTACATATTCAATGTCGCGTTTTAGCCGATGAATACTTGTTTGAAGTCATTGATAACGGCATAGGTATAGAATCGCGTTATTTGGATAAAATATTTGCTATTTTCCAAAGATTGCATTCAGAAAAGGAATTTTCAGGAACGGGTATTGGCTTGGCGCAATGTAAAAAAATCGTTGAATTACATGGGGGGAGAATTGGTGTTTCCTCCATTCCTATGGTGGGCAGTACTTTTTATTTTACCATTCCAAAATAGACGAAAAGTTCTCCGGTGGTTAGCTTAATTGTCCAAAATAAGAAAGTTGCGTTTTGCTAATCTATTCAAATCCTTCAAGTGAAGTACACTTCATAAAAGAACTTATCCAATTTGAATGAAAAGACCGCAAAAACGCTTTCGCAATTTCCGAGTAAAAACTACCCAATCGAGTAAGGATTATACGGGTTGTTTTTACCCCACGATAAAGGCACCACCTCCCAATAGTCTGTTTTACTGAAACTTAAAATTACAACTCCATCTAACTTAGGTACGGCACAGCAATTGCCAATGGTTATTGTAAAATTAAAAGTTGTAAAATGGGAATTAATTTATGTGTCAATTGTGAGAATGCACCCGAGTGTATTTGGATAAGTGATAGAACCATTTATTGCAATGAATTTTCTATACAACCAAGCCGAAAGGCACCAATTCTTTTAGAAACTGACAGTAAGGAAGCATTAAAAATCACAACGTTGACACACGACACAAATACCGAACAATCAACTTAAAACACAAGCTATTTAGTGGTAATTGTATCAGCGAGTTTATTTTGGTTTCTTAAATAGTGTACAAAACAAAAAAGTTCAATATGAAATATGGAAAAATAATCATGAAGGAAAATGAATACGATTTGCTCCTTACGATTTTAGAAAAAGCATACAATAAAGATGAAGTTTCGGTAGAATGCTATAAAAAACTTAATCGCGAATTAAAAACCGCTGAGTGCCCTCCTGCCCCAGAATTCCCTATGGATGTTGTAACTTTTGGTTCTGTAGTTGAAGTAGACACGCCCTATGGCACAATGTCGGGTTATCGATTGGTGGCTCCGGGTGAACAAAATACTTCAGAGAAAAAAGTATCGGTTTTATCGCCAATGGGATCAGCAATTATCGGTTATGCCGAAGGTGATGAAGTAGTATGGAATTTTCCTGCAGGGCTGAAAAAAATTAAAATAATGAAGGTGGAAAACGAGATTTAATTTCATAAAAAACAAGCTTCGTTTTTTACATTTTTACCATCTTGATTGTTCTGTAATTACCGTTCCCCTTTTTAAACAATCCTATATAAATTCCCTTCTTTAAATTTTCAATAATAAACTCTTTAGTTTCAGATAATTCAATGGAATACACAATGACACCTTTATCATCTAGGAGTATAAATTCATTCTGAATTTCAGGATTAAAATTCCTATATTTTATGGAAAAGTGATCCGTTGTAGGATTGGGAAAAACATCTATAAGATTTCCTTTTGGAGGAACTACGGAAATAATTGGATAATAGGTAAGTTCACCATCCATATTTCGTTCTCCCAATCGATAATACAATATAGAGTCCGTTACAAACTCATTATCTATAACTGAATAGGACTCTGCTTTAAAGGTGTTATTCTTGGCCTTCGTGGTACTTATTTCAACAAAATTATCGTCTTTCAATCTTTCTAAAACATAACAATTCATATTAAACTCAGAGGCAATCTCCCATGATAATAGTCTATCTTGGTTTGAAAGTATCTCCGCTTCAAAGGACAGCAAATGAATGGTCATTGCAGAAAGTGAATAATAAATTGTTAATTGAACTTGATCAATTTCTGGGATTTTATCAGAAATTCCAGCTGCATTATCACTTATTGCGGAAATTCTAACTCCAAAATTAGAATTATTCACGTTGGTGCAATTTAAATTCTCGCCCCACAAATCATTGGACCCACCATATATTTTTGTGGAAAATACGTCCTGCTGATATTTGCTATTGTCTGACTTGTTTTTTGTGCTTACGCTCCCGTTCAGGATTAATTTAACCTCATGATCTTTCATACTGATAGGCCCAATACCAGTCAACCTACGTGTTATTGAAAGCTCTACTCCATCTATGACAGCATTTTGAGGTAAGTTGAATTGAAAGTTTGAAAAATCTAGATAATTCGTTCGCTCTGCATTGAATAGATTATAACTTATTCCAATTGAATTTTTAGCAACTTTACTAATGTCTTTCGATTTTAAGTTTTCCGGCGAATGATTTGTCCAATTTCCCTTTGTCCCCGTTTGAGTATTGGTAGTTTCTTTAATCGTATTAGCAGTAGCGACTTGCGTGGAGGTTTGGGCATTTACATTAAAAGAACTAAAACATGCTACCATAACATATATACTGCAAGCTAAGTAGAACTTTAAACACCTAAAATTAAATGTTCGCGGTGTATTTATTGGAAACAACTTGAGTAAACAAAGAGATAACCAGTCCTTGTCTTCTTTAAACGAGTTGTGAGTATATTGATTTTTTGAAATTGTCTCCATTTTATTTTCTTTTAGCACGATCATAAAACAAAAAGGATTGAAACCTAACCAATAAATGGATAACAACCTTAGAATGTGCTTCATACCACCGTGCAAATACTTCAGTAGCCAGAAAGTTTTAACTACCAAAATAAACTTGGTACAAATTTCAACTTTATAATGATTATAGACTGTAGATGTAACTCCCAAAAAAAAGTAGTTAAAATTCTACAAATACCTATGCGAACATTTGATTATCACCCATCAAGATTCAGATTTAAGGGAATTAATAACCTATGATTCAAGACTGAATCGACGATTTTAATTCCTCAATTCAAGGCAAACAAGTTTAAATCATATAGTAGAAGTGATTTTAAATTACCAACAGAATCCAAATTTAAAGATCAGTTGATTGATTGGTAATTTTGCTTTAAACTTATCGCTACCCATATTTCCTACATAGCCATAATTATTTGTGTAACTTGCTTGGTCCGTATACTTTGAAGTTTCAACACCAAACAAAATACTTTCGTATTTTAAAGAAAAGCCAAACACTTTTATGAGAGCAAATGATGCGTCATCTCTTTCTATAGTCTGAGAATAATTCGCATCTGGACCGTCGTACACAATGCTACCACCAAAATTTGCTGAAGGAAGAAAATCATAGTAGAAAGTTAGTCTAAAATCTGCATCTCTAAAAGGTGACAAAACGATTGCTGGTCCTCCCCCTCCGCCCATTTTAGCGAATCCATTGTATTTATAGTCGTCATAAGGTTTGCCTAAATTTTCATAGGAAAAAGGTTGAATACCTCCCATTAATTTTAATGAAAGTCCAAAATTTAAAAAGAAAGGAAGTTTACTGTTCAAGCTGTTAAATCCAGCCACGCCGCTCCATCCACCTTCAAATCCTGCAGTTGCTCCCATTCCACCTTGACCTTGCATGTCTTGTTTAATTGTTGTGCTTTTGCTTGCAGGATCTCCCATTTTACTTTTTGGAAGCATCACTGCCACATAAACATTTCCATACGAAATGGACTCTTTCGAGCTATTGTTGTTTGCACTAGAGGTGCGCGTTGCACTTTCGTTGTAGAAAGGATAAATTAAAATAGAATATTCCTCCTCGTTGTTTTCACTGATATCAATCAAGCTGATCTGTACCTTGCCTTTCTCAAAAATATTTGCATTTTCATCTTGATCATTCTCTAATTTGGTCACCTTACCTTTGGTGATTGTAAAACCACTTTTTTCCATTTGAGAATAATAATTCAAGTAACTAGTGCGGTCTCTAAAACTATATTGAAATACTCTTGGGTTTAATTCATAACTAACCTTTTCGCCAAACTTGCTAAATTCTTGTCGTTCCTTATCCTTTCCGATAAAACTGAAGCCTTTCACACTGAGCTCCTTTTCGAGCGCACTAGGGTCTTTTTTCGAGATATTAATTAGTTCATTGACTGATTTAAAGGTCTGAGAAAAGCTATAGTTGCCAATAAGTAAGATTAAAACTAAGGTGATTTTTTTAAGCATATTAGCGAAGAATTGAAATCAAAAATAGAAATCCTGTTTGATGATTTATGATAAGAAAATTTGCGTTAAATTTATGGCGATGGAAAATTGGAACCGAAGAACTTCCAAATACTGACGGTTCGGTTAGCTTGGATGATTTGTCTCGAACCGAATGGAGTGACGAGTTTGAACAGCTATGCCGGAACAGGCTCATAATTGGAGCATTACGGTACGGAAGGTTGAATGCAAAAAATAAACCACAGTACAATAGAATAGAATCTATTCGGAAAAGGTTATTGAATTATGAGCAAACAGGGAATACTGAAAACCTTGTAGATATTGCAAATATTTGTTTATGTGAATATGTCGAAGGCAATCATCCGAATAAGCATTTTGCGGCGATAGACGACGGGGAGCACGTAAAACCCATGTGACAAAAGACTCGTTATGTCACAAGTCGCGTTAAAAAGGTCTTTTGGGCGGGGTTCTGGACGC
>JAHKAT010000334.1 GCA_018825925.1 Bacteroidota bacterium
ATCATTAACGCCACCAGTTCATTTTTCTCTTTAATTTCTGAATCTTCGAATAAGTTTTTTAATTCTAAAGATTTCGCTTGAACAAAATTCAACAAGTTCACCGAATTCGGTCGAACTGCAGAAACTCGATTTAATTTCGTCATCGCTTGTAAAATACTGGCTTTGGCTTGTGTCAAATCTGCATACATTTTATCGACGCCCAAACGGTGGTATTCATAATTACATTCTCTTAATGGCTCATACAATTGTTGTAAAATGTTATCTACCAGCCAATATCGGTTTCTTTTCCCACTTTCATTGGACTTCCAACCGCTACCATTAGCCGATTGAGCTAATGAAACGATGTTTTGCGCCTCATTAAAGTACTGAGTTCCACCTTTCAATGAAAATGAATCATAATCCATACCAATAATGAAATGGGCATAAAATGCCAAAATAGAAGTTAGATTATCCCTAAATTGATTTGGCGCATAAATTAAAAGCGCATTTCTAGAGTAACTAAATTGAAGGTCTTCGTCGTTAAAATTAAAAATGGTCGTATTGTAGGAACTGTTCAATGCCGGACGTGTGCTTTGAACTTGCATGGAACCAACAAAAACCCCTGAGGATGGAATGGAATTAATCTGTATTTGAATATTACAATTTATCCTTTCTTCAATTTTAAATTTATCCTTGGACCATTGTGTATTGTTCATCAATTCAAAAACCGTTTGCTTTAGCTGGTCCAGAATATCTCTATCATTGGTGTTCACCTCCAAATTGGCATCAGTAACAATATTCACGGTGCAGTTCAACTCCTGAGCCGAAACAAACAGCCTACAAAGCAAGAAAAAGTTAATAAGGAAGAAAATTTTCATATTTAATTTTTCATTTTAAGCAAAAAGTTGACAATGTCTTTCGCCACTTCTGTCTTGCTTTTTAACTGAAAATCGATTGATTTATTGTCTTTATCGAAGATAGTAATTTTATTTGTGTCACCACCAAAACCAGCGCCATCATTTTTTAGTGAATTTAAAACTACTGCATCTAAATTTTTCTTCTGAAGTTTAGCCTTGGCATTGGACTCTTCATTTTCAGTTTCTAATGCAAAACCAACCAAAATTTGATTTTTTTTATTCTCCCCGGCCCAAAGCAAAATATCAGGATTCTTAATAAGTTCAATCGTCAAATTAGCATCTGATTTTTTAATCTTTTCATTTGCTACTTTTTTAGGTTTATAATCCGCAACTGCGGCGGAAAAGACGCCTATATTTTGAGATTTCCAATTCTTCTTCACCACCGAAAACATTTCTTCCGCAGATTGAACTGAGACGCATTTTAAATTTGCGTGTTTTGGGTTTAAATTACTTGGACCTAAGACCAATATAACATCAGCCCCCCTTCTTGCCAACTCCAATGCAATCTCTACGCCCATTTTACCGCTAGAATGATTGCCAATAAAACGAACAGGATCAATTAACTCATAGGTTGGACCAGCAGTAACGATCACCTTTTTATTCGCGAAATCTAACGCAGAATCAGCCACGAGAAAAGACTCTATTGCTTTGAAAATATCTTCAGGTTCCATCATCCTCCCTTCACCAGACAAACCACTAGCTAATTCCCCCGATTGGGCAGGCAAGATGAAGTTTCCATCCTTTTTCAAAGTTTGTAAATTCCTTTTTGTCGTTGAATGTTGGTACATGTCTAAATCCATAGCCGGAGCAATAAATACAGGACATTTGGCCGATAAATAAGTGGTTACCAATAAATTATCAGATAATCCTATTGCTAATTTCGCCAAAGAATTTGCAGTACAAGGAGCGATTACCAAAACATCTGCCCACAAAGCCAAAGCCACATGGTTGCTCCACTCACCTGTTTTAGCATCCCAAAAAGATTGATATACAGGATTTTTGGAGAGTGTTGCTATGGTTAAGGGACTTATAAAATCAACAGAGGCAGGAGTCATAATACATTTGACTTCTGCCCCAGATTTTATAAAATATCTAATTAAGGTCGCAATTTTATAAGCTGCGATTCCTCCGGTAATACCAAGAAGGATGCGCTTGTTTTGCATAATTATTTTTCGATTTTACGAATATGAATTTCGTCAGAAATCAATTGATCCATTGCCATAGCAACAGGTTTAGGCATTTTTTCGTAGAATTTAGAAATTTCAATCTGCTCACGATTTTCGAAAATCTCTTCTAAATTGTCCGTAGAGGATGCAAATTCTTGAAGTTTGCTATTCAACTCCTCCTTTAAATCGGTTGAAATTTGATTGGCTCTTTTAGACATCGCAACAATTGCTTCATAGATATTTCCACATTTATCTTCGAAAAGAATAGTGTCTCTAGTTATGGTTGTCTTCTCGGCTGAGCTATTTTTGAAATTCATATTTCTATTGATTACTTTTTGTTAATTCTAATTGATTTCTCAATTTTTCTAGTTCCTTGACACTGTTGCTTATACGCTTAGCACTTTCAGATTGGGGAAATTCGATTACAAAAGTACTATATCTTTCACTAGTTTGCGAAATTCTTTCCACTTTTTTACTGTCCACACTGTTCTTTGCTAATAAAACAGAGTTGTCTAAAAGAATTACATACGTTTCTTCTCTAAATTTAGAGATAGGGTATTTTTCTAGAAAAGCTTCTGCAGATACCACTGCAGCTCGATAGTTCTCTGTTTTTGAATACAATTGAACAGCACTAAACTCTTTGGTTTCTAATTTAAAACGCAGTTTATCAATAATCTGGTTACACGAGTCAATTAAGCTTGAATTGGGGTAACGATCTGTAAACAATTGCAAATCATTAATAGCTAATTCAGTATCCGCGGCATCTAAGGAAGCTTTAGGCGAATTCTTTACAGAACACATGGCCGATAAAAAAAGACACTCTTCTGCATTTGCACTAAAAGGAAAACGTTGAGTAAACGATCCTAAGTAATATCCTGCCATATAATAGTCCTCAATCTCGTAATAGGCCTTCCCTATGCGATAATAAGAAAGTTCGCCCTCACCTGTTTTTGGAAAGCGCTGATAAATTTGTTCATATATAGCTATGGAACGGTCAAACTTTTTCTTGGAATAAAGTGACTCAGCTAATTCAAATTTACGTTGATAATCATCTGATTTCAACACTTTGTTATACTCTGAACATGATGTAACGGTCAGAATAAGGAGAAGTGATACTACTATTTTCATGCGAAGACAAAGTTAACAGAAATCGAGTTAACGAATGTTAATCGAAACACAATGAATTTGATTTTTTTGAAACTTTTAGTAAGTCATATAAATTTGAACCCTTAAAAACTGAAGTCTATATGTTTACCTTGTTGGAACAACTATTTATACAATCTGATCAACTTTAATTTTTATGAGTGACAACAAGCGTTTAACTTCGCGTTTGTTCGTCTTCATATATTCTTCTGTTTCTTTAATTAAATAGGCTATTGCTTCATCTGTAATGTCTGTATCTATATCAATATTATTTTTCAGTAAGGGTTGCATCCTGAAATACAATAGCTTTTTATCATATTGTTGAATTCTCTCCATTCGTTGATGTACTTGCTCCATTTCTTTATCAATCAAGTCCATTTCGTTTAATTCGCTTTGGCCAGTCCCTAGACTAAGAAGAATTATTGGATCATTGGGATAAAATAATTTCGCGTAATTATAAGCCAATTCTGAGGGGTTTTTAGCGGCAACAATTCCGTCGGCCAATTCTAAATTTCCCAAAGTAAGAGGTGGATATATACCTGGATAGGCGCTGCATGCTATCATTAATTTGGACAGAGGTAAATCCCGAAAACGTTCAGCTGTATCCGTAAATAGATATTGAGATTCGGATTTTAGGTCATAGGAAACAAATAAAAATCTCTTTTTAATTTCACTAACAGCAACATTTCCAAAAAAATGGTTCAAAACAAAACTTAAAGGATATACCGAGTTAGTTGGATCTAGACCGAGATTTCTAGAAAAAATTTGTTTCCCTCTTCGCAGATACATATTTAACATATCTGAAGCAGAAAATTTAAAATTTCCTG
>JAHKAT010000335.1 GCA_018825925.1 Bacteroidota bacterium
GAGCTAATCAACCTCCGCATCAACGATTTCGACAAAGACCGTTTGACACTCAATATACACGAAGGAAAAGGAAAAAAAGACTGGGTATTTACGAGGCATTTCATCCCTCAAAACGGCCATTTCATAACATAAATACGAGGTCAAAGGAAAATTTATATAATATTGTATAAAATACACAACACATGAAAAAAATTACACTATTGCACTGTTTACTTCTTCTAGCAACAAGCGCTTTTGCCCAAACGACTACACAAGTTAGTACTTATGCAGGTACTGGGACGTATGGCCGTGATAACGGACCAACTCTAACTGCTAGCTTTGGAAGTCCTGATGGTATTTGTTCTGACCAATCTGGCAATCTTTATATAGTTGAACAAGGAAATGATTTAGTTCGTAAAATTACCCCGAATGGAGATGTTAGTACTTTCGCGGGTTCCGGTATTCAGGGTGATGATGATGGTTTAGGTGTGAAGGCCTCGTTTAATAGACTTCAAGGAATATGCATTGATAATTCAGGAAACCTTTATGTTATGGACCGTATTCGAATTAGCAAAATAACCCCTGCCGGTGAAGTTAGCACGATTGTACGTAAACGTTCGGGGTATCAAGATGGCCCTGTTTCAGTTGCTAAAATTGGTGACTTTCAAGGGGGAATCTGTATAGATAACCAAGGGAACTTATTTGTGGGTGAATTACACAAGCACCGAATACGAAAAATAACTCCACAAGGAATAGTCTCAACTTTTGCAGGTGCAATGGACGGTACTTCTGGTAACACAAATGGAACCGGAACAGATGCTCGTTTTACAAACCCTTCTGGTATTTGTGCTGATGCCAGCAACAATATTTATGTTTGTGACTACGGTAATAATTTAATACGAAAAATAACATCTGCTGGTGAGGTATCAACTTTCGCAGGCAATGGGTCTAAAAACCATAGCGATGGAACAAATCTAAACGCTGGTATCCCTAGTCCGTGGGGTATCTGTATTGATGCGAGTGGTGATTTTTATTTAACTCAAAATGATTACCATGTTAGTATAAGGAAAATATCAAACACAGGGAGCGTAACAACCTATGCAGGGAATGGTAAACGAGGAATTACTAATGGAATTGGCTCTGAGGCTTCATTTTTAACTTTAAATGGAATTTGCAAGAACGGAGCGGGTGAAATTTATGTTACTGATATGTTTTATTGTATTATCCGTAAAATTGTAGATATCACCCCTACCCCTCCAGTAGTCACCTACGTAGACTTACCAGTAACAGTATGTTTGGGTAGCACGGTTGACCAACCCGCAACCACCAACGGTAGTTCTGCTGGGTTCGTAGTTGAAAACCTAGTACACCCATTTAACAATGCTCTTTCCATTTGTAATAACGAGAATAACGTATTTGTGCTTTATCAGAGCTTTGATCAATTTAGTAATTCAATTGATTCTGTTAAAAGGTATGATTTTCAAGGAAATATTTTAGACTCTTTCGAACTACTCGGTTCGCTAAACGAGCTGATAGCAGTAGACAACAGCGGCAGGATATATGGAGTTTACCCAGATGCCAACAACCCATCTGTCAGCAACATTCAAAGATTTAATTCTGATGGTTCTCTCGATTTTTCATTTAGTATCCCTTCCTACATCTTAGGAAAAATATTGGCCATTGAATTGGGACCAGATGGTTTTTTATACGCCACAGAAGAAGGAACAGGTTATATTCGACAAATTGATGTATCGTCGGGAACTGTGAACAATTTACCAGACCCAAGTCCATCATTTTCATTTGACAGAATAGTGGACATTGCCTTTGACAAGGCAGGAGATATGATTTTGGCTGATATTGGGTTAAACAAGATTTTGAAAAGAAACAAAAGTGACAACAATTACTATCCAATGAACGTAGGGTTTGATACCTTATTTCCAAATACTACCTCGATTAGCATAGATACTGTAGGTTTTGGTCATATTACTGTATCCTCAAATACATCCAGTTTTCCTGTATCGATTTTTTACGGTGTAGAACCATTTGATGTGGTTGATTCAATAATTTTTAATTCTCAACTCAATGTTATAAATCCAAAGTTGACGCTTGCCATTGGTGGTAACTCGACTACTGGTTCTTTGCCAACTGTATGGGCATTAGACTCCATTAATAAC
>JAHKAT010000336.1 GCA_018825925.1 Bacteroidota bacterium
CTATCCTCTTTAGAAAGGTTCCCTTCTAAATAATCAAGATAAAATGCTTCGTATGTATTTTTGTCGATCATTAAATTAAGTATTCAATTTCTTTTAAAATCCCTTTCAAAGTCTGGCGTGCTCTAAAAATATAGACCTTCACTTGCGCTTCAGTCAATTCACAAATCTCTCCAATTTCATGGTAGGAGTATCCTTCATAATCCCTCAAAAGAACGACCGTTTTTTGAATTAAAGGCAATTGGTCCAAGGCCCGGTCGAGGGTTTCTTTTAAATCGAAAGGAGCTTGCTCTGTTTGCCCTGCCATTTCATCTTTCCAAGCAGCACCTTGTCTTTTTTCAGTTTTCACCCAGTCCACTATAGAATGATAGGCCGTAGTAAAAAGGTAACTTTTCACCTTTTCACCAGCTATGTTACTTTTCTTTTCCCAAACTTTAATATATGTCTCTTGAACAATATCACGTGCATCAGATTCATTTTTCAAATGTTTCAACGCGAAGCGAAAAACGCCGTCGGCGTATTGATCCACTGCCATATTGTAATCTCGACTTGTCATTCAAAAGTTAAAGTTCAAGGATAAGACTGTTTGGGTCAAAAAAAGTTACAGGAAGTTAACTTATTTTAATGAAATATCACATTTCTTGCTTTTAAAAATCCATTACTAATTCGATGCTGGCAGAAGTCTGATATCATTCTTTTACCTAAGGACTCATAATTTTGGCATAGAAGGTGTTAAGCAAATCATGAACCAGATTTAAATGAATGCAAAAAGACATTTATTCACTTTTGTATTTAACAAAATTTAAGGAATGAAATTTTTTAAGTTTATATTAGTAACCATCAATTTAGGAATCGAATGAAAAAGGCATTATTTATTTGTTGGCTAGCCCTTACATCGGGGCTATTCGCGCAATCATCTGTTATTGAATACGACTTTAGTAACGAAACCTACTCTTTTTACAAGGTTAAAAAAAGTGGTAAAACAATAAGTTTAAACAAACCGATACATTACTCAGGAGTCCCAACAAGACTAATAATCAATAACATTAATACAAACTTCTATACCGTAGATTTTGAAGTTGAATCTTATGACGAAAAACCAATCAATAGCGATTTAGGGATGGCTGGTTTAATGGAAAGTTTTAACCTGGGCACCAGTTCATTTAATTCTCTTATTACAGAGGTCAAATCAAATGACATTTATAAATCACTATGGGTTGATGGTGAGTTTCAGGGAATCGATGGTTTGAAAAAGGCATTGGGTGCAGGACAGACGGAGTTTTACCAAAAATTAGAGATATTAAACCTTAAGTTGGAGGCCATCGAAGAAACTCAAAACAAAATAAAAAAAGCATCTCAAAACTTAAAGGCGACCATCGAAAAAATACAGCTGGTTGAGTTTGTGGATCAACAATTATTGAAACTTCAAATGAATCCAAAAATGTCGCCTAAAGAAATTCAAGATAGAAGTAAAGAATTAGTAGAAAAGGTTTTATTCGACAAAGTGACTCTAGAAGGGGTTATTATGTATTCGAACGAAACGAAAGATGCGTTTAGCAACAATTACAACGCCTTTAAAAGCAATTATTCGGCTTTAGTTTTGCAGCAAGAAGATGCCTTAAATTTTATAGGGAGTTTTATGGGCTCCTTGACAGAAGAAAGTTTTCGCCAAATTATAGGTGGAGTAAAAAGTGAGATTCTTACTGAAGCCGAAGCGACAAATATTAATGCCGAAAGCTTAGAGGAAATCAATGGCTTCTATTCAAGTACAAAAATTAGAGCTAACTATGTGTCTGTTTTCGACCGTTTTGACGATATTATTCACACCAATTATAGTATTACTTATGCAGTAAATGGCGATAAAGATTTAACGGTGGTTAAAATGCAGTTCAAAACAATTGCCGAGCAAGATTCAAGTGAAAATGAAGTGTTGCGTACACGTGAAATCACAATCCCTACCAATGGTGGTTTGCGAATAAATTCGAGTGCTGGAATGGCATTTACAACCTTCAAAGACGGGCAATACGCCTTTACCTCGGAAGAAGGAGTGGTCGACCGAACAGAAACGGATGCATTTGTTCCTGCGGTAGCAACGATGTTTCATTTTTATAAACAATCACCTCGCCCAGTAAATTTCGGAGGAACATTTGGAGTGTCTATTCCGATTACTGGAGAAAAGGATTTTCAGTACTTATTGGGAGCATCGGCTATCGTCGGAAAATCGCAACGCGTTATTTTAAATATTGGCGCTTTTGGTGGAAAGAATCAGAAATTGAGTGGAATGGAAGTCGGTGATTCTATAGCAAAAGGAAGTATTGTACCCACTGCTGGCTTTTTTGATTTTGGCTTTTTTGGTGGTATATCCTTGAATATTGGGCAATTATTTTAAGTATGAAAAAAGAAATTTTATTAGTTCTATTGCTGGCTCCAATGGCATTGTGGGCCCAACCAACAAAAAGGACAGGACTGCTTCTAAGTCCTGCTGAAGACATGAAAGTGAACCTAGTTTCAAAGCCAATAGGTTTTGGTGATGGCTTGCCGAAAGCCGTTTCACTTTTTCAATACGCACCTTCAGTTAAAGATCAAGGGGATTATGGAACTTGCGTAGGCTGGTCATCTACGTATTATATTGCAACAATAGAGTTAGCACGACATCTAGGAATCGACACAAAAACGCAAATAGATGCTTTAGCATTTGATCCTTTTTACACTTATTTGAGCATAATAAACAACAACGATCCAAGTAGTTATAGTACTTGTGAAATGGGAACTTATTTAACGGATGCTTGTGACTTTTTGTACGAACAAGGCCCTAAGCCGCTGAATTATAAAAGATTGTATTGCGGTGATGATCTTCAAACTTTTCAAAATAGTCGATTTTCAAGATTAAAAATCACAGATTATTATCGCGTTTTAGACCCTGAGGATGACGCTTCAGAGAATATTACCTCTGCTTGTCAAATGATCGTAAGAGGGCACCCTGTACTGTGCGGAATGATTACTACTGAATCTCTTTTCAAGATCGGGAAAGACGGATTGTTTAAACCGACTAATAAAGAAAAAAATGACCCCGAAGGCAACAGTTATGGAGGACATGCTTTGGCCATTATTGGATACGACGACAACCGTTTTGGTGGCTCGTTTGAAATCATTAATTCTTGGGGCAATGAATGGGGAGATCAAGGAAAATTTTATCTGAAATACTCGGATTTTGAAGCTTTTGTGAAGAGTGCATTTGCCATTGAAACGGAGTTAATGGATCCTTCACTTACGAACGGGAGCCCAGTGTTTTTTGGAAATACTAAATCTGGTTATGCGGCCGTTGGGGTGTTGGGTACAGGTGTTCAAGAAGGTCAGTTTTTAAATGGAAAGTTGATTTCTGGAATTTACTATAACCCGACCGTTTCAAAAAAGCATTTGAAATTAATTAAGAAGAATACCAAGAAAAAATATAACGCCGAGGTTATTTCTATCCGAAATGACAAGGGCGTGATGACCAAGGTTGGATATATAATCAAGTAGAAATTATGGTAAAAAGAATAACCACAGCAGTTTTTGTCCTGGGAATTATTTCTAATATTCTCGCACTTTCTGAAATTGAAAAAGCTCAAGTTGTTGAGAACGTTTACAAAAAAATGTGTGCCGCAAAAGCCTCAAATACCTTGATGCCAAAGCTGGTGTTTAATAGCCAACGCGCTATGCAAATTGCCTATATGACCAAAGACAAAGATGGTGCACCAACCATAGGTTTTGAATCCAAAGCCTTTGATGTATGCGCTGAAATGGGCGATCGACGCGATGATGCCATTGCCTTTTTGTTAGGACATGAATTAAGTCACCATTTTTTGAATCACCTCTGGGGAGACGATTTTAAAACAGCTTATTCATTGGGCGCATTGGAAAAAGATATTCGCGATATCGACCGCGCTGGAGTAAAGAAACTTGAAACTCAGGCTGATGTGGAGGGAGGAATACTGTGTTATTTAGCAGGATATGGAACAAGCGGCATTGGAGAGAAACTCTTGTCAAAGCTATATGCAGCCTATGAAATTAATGTCGAGTCTAGTGTGAAATACCCAAGTTTGGCAGAAAGAATCGAGATTGCTAGATCGCAGGATTCTATTGTTCAAACTTATATTCGGATTTATGAAACAGGCAATTATTCTATGCTAATCGGTGAGTATGATTTTGCAATCAGCTGTTTTAATAGCATACTTTACAAAGGCTTTAACAGTGCCTCTATCTACAATAATTTGGGTGTCGCCTATTTTTTGAGTGCTGTAAAATTAGACGAGCTGAATCCCTTAAAATACTACTATCCAATTGAATTAGATGTATTAATGGCAGCTAAAAATGGCGCATCAAAAGGAATGGCCCGCGGTCCAATGGACCTATATGAACAGGCTTTGGATAACTTTAAAAAAGCCACCAATTTTGATGCTAAAAATTTTAGTGCACATTTGAATATCGTTTGTACCTATTCAGCTATGGGTAACCTTGAGGATGCTGACTATTTTTTAAAGAAATTAGAAAAAAAGGATGGAATTCAAGCGAACATGAATACCTATAATAACGTCCAGCTTCTCAAAGCGATTTTAATGGATCAAAGCGGAGATAAGACTGGAGCTTTGGCCTTGTTAAAAAAACTGGAAGGATTAAAGTTACCGCTTGCCTCAGTGAATAAGGCGATGATAGAAAATAATGACGAGTTGGCCGATGTACCCGATGCCGTATCTATTTCCGGCTGGGCGAGCAGTAAAAATTCGACAACTAGCTCAGAGAAAATTCATGGTATTTCGAACTACTCTATTCAAGAATTGAATCGCATTTTTCCTACAGTTCAAACTATAGTAATCGCTAAAAACATGGAACTCCTTGTGGGCGAAGGAACGGATCATCGTGTGTGCGTTTATGCCACTCCGAGCAATCAAATTATAGCGTTTCATACTATTTTAAAAAACTATAAAGAAAAATCATCTCGAGGCTTAGCACTAGGATCGGACCTTAAAGACTTAGAGAAAGAATATGGTGCTCCTGATAATATGCTCAGTTCCAATGCCGGAACCTATTACATGTACAGCAAACAAAACATCATTTTTCAAATTAATGCTGAGGGTAAGATTTCTAATTGGGTGTTGGTGAAGGAGGTTGGTTAGTTTTTTATGAATGATTGGATGATGGAGAACAAAAAAATAGCTGGTAGAATGTAATCTATTAGGCTAATAATGAAGCGGCAATATTCTTCTTTATCCTTATAAATCTATTAAATCATGAAACAATTGATATGGGTTTCCTATTTCTTTAATCTATTAATTTTTCCTTTAACTGCTCAAAGTCAGCCTGAAACGCAGATTTCATTAAACTTCAGGGATGTTCACCTAGCTAATATTGATCAAGTACTTCCGGATCAAAAAGGAGAACATTTAGTTACAGCCGATGTAAATGGCAAAATACTCTTGTGGAGTACTAAAGATTTCAAAGTAATAAAAACAATTCAAGAAGGCACTGGAGCAAGAGTAACAGGAATGGCTTGGATTAACGACGGCAATACTCTAGCGGCAACAATTGGAAACCAAGGTAGGTATGTTCCCAATGGCGAACGTAGGTCTTTTTCTACCTTCACACAAGGCGATCAACTTGTGTTTTTTCGGCCCTACGATTCAGATTCAACAAGAACCGTAAATGTATCCACCGACATCTTGGGCTGTGCAAGTGATTCTACAATAATGCTTAGTCTTGGCGATGGCGAAAGACGTGAAATTTTGGGGCTTCAACGAAGTAACACGGCAATTGAATTGTTTCGAATTAATACGCAACACATTGTTTCTAAAGCCATATTAACTAGAAAAAGTCAAATGATTGCTTTTACTGAATATAATATGGACACAGAAACAGCTTTTTTGGATGAATATACTTTAAGCCTTGTCAACGTAGAGACGAAACAACAGCTCTTTTCAAAAAAATATATAGATGAAAAAGTGGTTTCATTTCTTTTTAATACAGAAGAAACGGCTTTACACGTACTGATATTTAATAGGCCTAAGCAACAATTAAGAATAGAAGAATTGGATCTCAAATCGTTCAAATCAAAAATTTACTTAGAAATTGAAATGATCGATGCCCCAAATAAAGCACTGATTCAGAACGACATATTGAACAGTCCAAAAGTGCTGTTAACAGGTATGTTTTCGTCAGATTATATCTTGCATTTTGTAAATGGTAAGCTGGAAATCATGAAAACAGGACTGGAAAAACGAGAAATCAAAGCCACTATTGGTGCAATGTCGTTTATCCCAAACTCGGATTATTTGGTGTTTTGGAATGAAATCAACAGTTATTTTGGCAATAACCCTGAGTGTAAAGTTTGGAATCACCAGGCAGGGGTGAATATAAACCGGTTTTACGAGCCGCCAAGGACAAAAACCAAAGGGATTTATTTACCGAATGATCATTGGATGGTTTTTGGAACGGAGACAAACACTGAAGATTTTAACATGCTTTCTCCTTTAAAACCTTATTTTAAATTTTATCAGCAGGGTACTTTTAACAATCGTTTTGCACAACTGAAGTTTACCGATTACTTGGCTCAGAAGTTTGGCATTAGCTTTTATTCTGAAAATGTAGAATATGCTCTAGATGAAGCATCGGGAAATATTTCCTTTGTTGCAAAATTACCTGGTGCTGATGTGTATTCAGGTCGATATGCATACCTCCACTACAATCTACTTAACGATCAATTGGACACCACCAATACAGTGAAAGTAGATTACATGATACCAATCGAATTTGTTCAAAGTACAAACCGTCTTTTGGTCAAAGACTACATGAGAGGTGAACAGTACAAAGTGATTGAAGCAGATAATGCTATAGATTTTAAAGGAGAATTTTTGAAAGTACACTTATCAAAAAGCGGCGAATACCTTTTATTGATGGATAAAGTAGGTGAAATGACCATCTATTCTTTTGATTTGAAAAAGTACATATATAAAAGAAAAAACAAGGGATGGGGAGAAAATGAGAGTTATAAATTAGGAACGGGAGATTCTAATGAGTTTTGGATCAGTTTTTTGACAGAGGATTCACTGGCAAGTACAAAAAAATATTTTTCAATAGTATTCAATTGTGCTGAAGGAAAAGTTGAAGAATCAAATATGGACAATACTTGGATTAGCGGAGTAGCAATTAGCGGAGATAAATCTGCAATTATTTTAGATGGTTTAGGGGTTTATTTGGCAGAAAACAGGGTGATTCCATTTGATTATTTTAATACTCCTACGGATATTTCCTTGAATCAAAAAGCCGACCGCTTGATGGTTTCCTTGTCAAATGGAACGGTGGAAATTTATGATACGGAAACATTAAAACGATTAGGAACGATGCACCATCCAGATAGTTACTCTCATGTAATAGTAGATCACAACGGACATTTTGCAAGTAACACGAGAACGGATGTGTTTTTAATGGCAAAAAATAAAGATGTTATGGTGGATTTTGAGGAAATAAAATCGAATCGAAATAGGCCAGAAAAAATCTTGGAATTGTTTGGAACACCAGATGAAGAATATCTGCGTATTCTCAATTTAACTTCAGCTACTTTTCAAAATAAAGCGGGCAAAATTACTAAAAACTCAGAAGGCCCCGTGATCCTTGATTTAAAAATTGAGGGGATGACCTCCTTTTCAACGACTACCAAAAAAAGCATTCAACTTGAATTGAATCTTCTTGATTTAAACGCGGACATAGTTAAATTGATCGTCAATAATAATGAAAGGCAAGTTCTACAAAAGGAACTTAAAATTTTAAAGGGAAAAAAGGACATTGTAACACTTGAGATTTTTCTTTTTCCAGGAGAAAACAACCTATCAGTAATAGCAGTTGACCAAAACGGAGTTCACTCTCCAAGTCATTCTAGAACAATTTATTCCAAGTCAGATGACACAAAAAAAGGAGATTTGTATGTTTTGTCAGTGGGTATTTCAGATTATCCTGAAAAAAGAAATGACCTAACATTTGCGGATAAAGACGCCCTTGACCTAGCCATGATTTACTCAGATGAAATTGCAGTAGATATAGCTGAATACCAAAAGAAATTCTTAGGAAAAAGACATTCGGTGTACAATAAACATGGTCAACAACACCTTGAAATCAGGAACTATACTGGGCCCTACAATTCACTTTTGGATTTAACTCAAGTGGACACATCCGGAAGATATTGGTTGGAAGTTTTTAATTATGAGGACTTTTATTTGTGGGATTTTCAGGAGAATTCACGCATTAAAATAGATATTGATGTAGATGCTAGTTCGTGGAATGATTATTTACTATTGGATCTAACAGGTCAAGGGTTTGGATTTACTGACAAAAATTCAAAACAACAATATTATTCTTTTAAAACTAAAAAATGCACGGCAATTGAAAAACCAGACGATTACGATGATTTTTTAATTTACTTCGGCAACAACAATTGGTTAAGAAAAAAAGAAACAATTGATGGCCTAGTGACAACAGTTTCAATAGGTTTAGGAAATGGGAAGAATGAAGTAGAAAAGTACGACCTAAGTTTTCAAGTAAAAGAAGCAAGTAATCTTTATTTCAAAACATCGACCATTGACCGATCGAAAATTTTGCTCTCTAACTATGATCAATTATACCTAATAATAAATCAAGGAAAAAAAAGTGAGGTAGAAATTCTTGACTGGAAAGGATTCAACAAAGGAGAGTCTTTCGCGTTTTCAAAGGATGGAAATTCAATCAATTGTTTAAAAAAGATTTATGCTAATGAAGAAGACAAATCAATTACTCCAGGTATTTGGTTCATTCAATACGATCTTTTGAGCAAACAATACGACTCTGTTTTTTATACAACCTTTGACCACTCAAAATATGTTGGATTAAACAACAATGGTGGTCAGTTGCGTTGGGTAAATGTATCAGAATCAATCGCTAAAGAAGAAGGCTTTTTCAATAGTGAGTCTGAAGACAGAAGCAAGATGAAACCACCGTCTTTTAATAAAACTCATGTAAAATTACTGCTCAATGAACAAGCCACACAGGAAGAAATTCTAACGGCAATGGATCTTTTTTTATCCAAGGCGAAGCTAGAAGATCAAGTGATTGTGTTTTTTGCTGGTCATGGAATACTTGACACGATGCTAAAATTCAATTTTGCTTCCTATGACATGGATTTTAACAAGCCGAATATGAAAGGTATTTCGTACGAATTGATTCTGGAAAAGCTAGGAAGATCATCGGCAATGCGGAGTCTATTATTGATGGACGCATGCCATTCAGGAACCATTTTTTCGGAGGTAAGGGCAAAACCTGGGCCAGACACGACGTCAGCAACGTTGAAGAATTCCAGAGGGTTTGAGACCGTAGTAAGAGGTAAACCGAAAAACAATATTTCTGAAATTTATGACATTTTGTTCGGAGCAATGACAGACGAATACGGCGTTACTGTTTTAGCGGCTTCCTCAGGAGAAAACTTGGCTTATGAATCGAAAGAATTGAGTAACGGCGCCTTTACGGGTGCCTACATTGAGAGTATTCTTCAAACTTTCAGAGGAGTTGTGGGCGAAATTGATTCAACAAAACTCACTCCAATTGGACTGAGTGATGAGCTGCTTTATTCCATGCGAAAAAAAGTACTCAACGACACCAATGGTCAACAGATACCGAGTGTACGGTCTTTGAATAAGAAGTCTAAGATTATGTTGTATTAATGAAATCAGTTTGTTGATTTTGAAGAGTGATAGTTGGATGTCAGACCAAGCAACTTCACTGCAAAGAATTAAGAAATTGCAAAAGGCCGTGATTGGTTTAGGGAGTAAGGGTAGACTTAAGGCCTGATTGTGCTTGAAATCAATAAAACTTTAAAAAAAGTCATTTTTTGGAACGCCTTTTGTCTACTAAAATTGTAGAATTAAAAAAAGATGGAAAAGCGATGGATAATCTTATTATTTTGCTTTGTTGCTGGAAATCTAGCTGCTCAGAAGTCACTTATTGCAAAACGAGCAGAAAAAATTTACACCCATGCCAATTTAAATACAGAGCAAAAAGACAATCGACTAAAAAGGTGGAATAAACTTCTGCCAAAACATGCTACGGTTTGTTATTTCTTAAGCTTCAATGAACTCGATGCTTCAATAGAAAGTTCTAAAACAAAGGAGCAATTGAGACATTATAACAAGGCATTGACATGGGCGAAGAGGAGTATTAAAAATTCTGAGATGAAAGACACTTTTGAGAATGGGAAGTTGTTTGATCAATTTGAAATAGGGCTATCAAAATTCATTGAAAATCAAGTTCCAATTATAGAATTCGACGATTTGTTTCTTAAAACGGTGGAAATTTTTAATACAGTTTCAGCTCTTAATCCCTATGTTTTAGCCGCCCAACTAAAAGGAGAAGTGTATAATGATTCGACTTCAGGACTACCTAATCAAGATTTCTTTTTACCTGTTTTTTCAGAAAATGAAGAACGGGAATTTCTAATTATTTTGAATAAAGCACGTATTGAAAAAGGAATGAACGTTCTTGAACTGGATGAGAGTTTGAGTAAAGCTTGTCGCTATCACGCGCAGGATATGGCTAAAGAAGATTATTTTTCTCACCAAAGTAATGACCGAATTGTAGATGAACTGCACTACGTGGCAAGCACCTTTGACAGGATTCAAATTTTCGCACCTTTCTGTTTGTCCTGCTCAGAAAATATAGCAGCAGGAAACGGGACCGCTGTACAAACCTATCAGCAATGGTACAATTCTCCGGGGCATTATAAAAACATGTTTAATCCAAAAGCCAAAAAAATTGGCATAGGCTCTTTCTATTTTAAAGACAGTAGTTATGGATACTATTGGGTGATGAATACGAGTGGTGACTTTTAATATAATTTCATTCTCCAGTTCAATAAAATTACAATCGATATTTTTTATGTTACTTGTATCCAGAGGGGTAGTATCCTTTGTTTTTGCTCATTTTTCTATATCGTTCAATGGCAACACTATTGAATCCTTTGGTGTTTTGGTCACGCGAAAAATTTGCCATCCAAGTGTCTTCTTTTAAACCCAATTCATACTGCGCCATGGCCACACCTAAGTAACTTGCTTGATACGATTGTTCATTCAATTGGCGGAATAAATCAAGTGCTTGTTGGTACATTCCCACCTCTAGCATCATTTTCGCCTTCAAAGCCAAATAACTCATTTTATCCTCTTTTCCCATACAAAACAAATAGCGGCCAAAGCGTTCAAGATTTATGTCGCCGTCTCGATAATTTTGCTGCATGTATTGTTCTTCAGCCAGGCCAAACATTCTACTCAAATAATAGCGATCATATTTTAAAATCACTTTCAATCCCTCTACCGTTCGATTGTCTTTTAGGCCCATGATGACTCTTTTTTCTACAGAGAAAATCAGCTCATCGATGAAAGCAGAACTATCTTTTAGCCCACTGCCCAATCGCTTCATTTGCTTGTATTCTTTTTCAGCGGCATTGTAGCGTCCTTCCTCCATGTGAAAGCGATACAAGGACTTATAAGCCTCAGTGTCTGTTGAATCAAGTTTTAAAGCTTCTTCCAAGATGAAAAGTTGATTATTTTTCTTCTCCATTTTCAAATACGTTTCATAGGTGAAAACTTTCCATTTGGAAGAATATTTAAAGTAAGAAGCTGAAGAATTCAACAGTGCTTTTGTTTCGTCAAATTTTTTCTGAAGAACATAAATATTGGCTAAAGATTGAATACTTTCAAAGTGATAAGGACTTTTTCCTAAAGCAATTTTCAAATATTTTTCGGCTCCTGCCATGTCCCTTTTTTCATAAAAAACCTTGGCCATTGCGTAATCTATCGCCGGATCGTACGCATTGAATTTTTGAGCTTCTTTTAAGAGCGTTATGCTTTTGTCATAGTCTTTTTTTGCTAAATAAAGGTCTACTATTCGCAAGCTAGCTTTAGTGTCATAGTAGTTTTCCAACAAGGGATTTGTCACCTCACCCTTCAAACTACTTAAATAAATTTTGGCCTGTGAATGACTGGGTTTGATTTTCACGATCTTGTCATAATAGCGTATTGCCGATGAGGTGTCACCATCTTCACGATATAAATCAGCTAATTGAGAAAGTAGTTCAAGATTATTCGGAGTGGAAACCAATGCCTTTTTATAAATAGTTTCTGCAAGTTTAACTCGTCCGCGCTTGGCTTCGATAGTGCCTTCGAGTAAGGCGATTTCAGTGGAGGAGACTTCCAAGTTTTTTGATTTAATTTTTTCGAGCTGTTCAATGGCCAATTGCATTTCCAATTGATTGGTCTTTATTTTTGCTTGTAAAAGAGAGGTTGAACCGTCTGCCATTTCTTGGGCCTCAGCCTGATCTATTAAAGCTTGAGCTTGACCAATGTGCCCATTTTCAAGCCAAATTTGAGCTGAAACATTTTGAGGTTTCACCCATGTTGTGACTTTTTGGTGTGCTTTTTTCGTGTGTTCATGTGCCTGATCGACTTTGCCCATTTTATGGTACAATTGCGACAATCCTATATTGATATAAGCGGCCACTGGATTCGCTTTTTCAAGGTCCAATAGTTTTCGTTCAATGTGGGCATAATCATTAAATTGTTCAGTTTGGATAATTTCCAAGCATCTTAAAAAAGTTTTCTTTTCGCTTAACTCTTCACTAAGATAATGCGTTGGACCTAAGAGCTCAAGAGCTTTTTCTAAATCAAGTGCGGCCTCAGAAAACTTCTCGTCGCCTATCAATGGTTTACCCGACAAATATTTGGTCAATATACGTTGTGCACGTTGAAGAAAGGCCACGGCCAAATCTTCCTTGATATTCTCTAAATCTTGAAGAGCTAGTTCTTTTTCTTTTTGCTTGTAAAGGTGGTAGGCACTTTGATTTGTCTCCCTTAAATCA
>JAHKAT010000030.1 GCA_018825925.1 Bacteroidota bacterium
AAGCGGAAATTATTAGCGCTAGAATTATTCAAAAAATCACGACACAGTTTGCTAATCATTTAAAAGATGATGATACTATGGTGGATGAAAGTATTGAATGGATCGAAAAAGTGTTTAAAATTGGGCTGGCGGCAAAGTAAGAGTGTATAGCCTAATGGTGGTCAATCTCTTGGTGATTCACTAAACAGAAACAATAAATTGTTAAAAAGTCAGATGGTTCAAATCATTTGCAAAATATAAAAATGGCTGAAAAAACAATACGAATTGGTACCAGAGATAGCGAACTCGCACTTTGGCAAGCACACACAGTAGAGAAGAAGTTAAATGATTTAGGATTTAAAACTGAAATTGTAGCAGTAAAATCTACTGGTGATATTATTCTTGATAAGCCACTTTATGAATTAGGCATTACGGGGATCTTTACTAAAACACTCGATGTCGCGATGATCAATGGTGCAGTAGATATTGCTGTGCATTCCATGAAAGATGTTCCTACTGCTTTACCTAAAGGAATTGTACAGGCTGCAGTTCTAGAGCGCGCAACTACTTTAGACATACTTGTGCATAAAGGAAATTTAGATTTTCTTAATGCTACAGGTACAATCGCCACTGGAAGTTTGCGTCGTCAAGCTCAATGGCTTAATAAATACCCTACACATAATGTGGTCGATTTACGAGGAAACGTAAATTCACGCATGAAAAAACTAACAGATAGCGAGTGGAGTGGTGCTGTATTTGCCGCTGCAGGCTTAGAGCGTATCAATTTGAAACCTGAAAATTACATCAATTTAGATTGGATGATTCCTGCTCCAGCACAAGGTGCAATGCTAGTTGTAGCAATGCAAGATGATGCCTATACCTTAGATGCTTTATCGCATTTAAATGATATTGAAACTGAAATAGTTACCTATATAGAACGTCAATTTCTTAAAACTCTTGAAGGGGGTTGTACGGCACCTATTGGCGCTTTGGCCAAATACAATGAAGATGAAGATACGATTCATTTTCAAGGGGTTTTGTTTTCGCTTGACGGAAAAGAAAAAGTTGAAGTCGATAAAATTGTTCCTATCGAAGAATGGAAGAAATTAGGATTTTATTCAGCTCAAGAAGTGCTAAATAATGGAGGAACAAAATTGATGACGGAAATCAAAAATAATTTGAAGAAATAATGAGCCAAATAAGTATTTTATCCACTAAAACATTGTCGGCAGAGCAAAGACAAGTATTCATTGATGCTGATTTTGACTTGTTAGAACAAGACTTCATCGAGATCAAAAACAATCTTTTTGACTTAGATAAAATCAATAACAATCTGATTTTTAGCAGTCAGAATGCGGTTTTAAGTTTGATGGAGCAAAACGGTTGGGAAGATTTAAAAGCCAAACCCGTTTTTTGTGTTGGAATCAAAACCAAAGAATTATTAGAAGCAAATGGTTTTACGGTAGATGTTTACTTAGATTACGCATCAGAGCTAGCTGAGATCATTACCTTAATTTATAATCAAGAGAGCTATACTTTTTTCAGCGGAAACTTGCGTAAAGAAACGTTACCACAAGCATTAAAAGACGCTGGAATTACTTTTAACGAAATCGAAGTGTATCAAACGACACTAGCTCCTTTTAAAATTTCAGATCAAGAAAATTTTGACGGAATAATGTTCTTCAGTCCATCGGCTGTTGAAAGTTATTTATCGAATAATAAAATCAAAAAAGAAACTTGCTTCTGTATCGGTAGTACTACAGCTGCATCGTTAGAGGAGAAGAAAATAAAAAACATAGTAATTCCTGAAGTACCTACAATCGAAGAAGTAATTTTCGAAGTAATTCAACATTACACACCAATACCTGAAGAAGGTAATTAGAAAAAATAATATAAGATAAACCATCAGCTAAAAGCCGAAAGCGACTAGCCAATAGCAAGAAAATGATAAAAAACGACTTATTTTTAAGAGCATTAAAAGGAGAAACAGTGCAACGTCCGCCAGTGTGGATGATGCGTCAAGCAGGTAGATATTTACCAGAATTTATTGCTTTACGTGATAAATATGATTTCTTCACCCGTTGTCAAACTCCAGAGTTGGCTGCCGAAATTACCGTACAACCTATTCGTCGAATCGCTCCTGATGCTGCGATTTTGTTCTCAGATATTTTAGTGATTCCACAAGCGATGGGAATTGATGTAGAGATGAAACCTAATTTTGGTCCGTACCTACCACATCCTATTCGTACGATTCAAGATGTAGAGAACGTAATTGTTCCTGATGTTCACGAAACATTAGGATACGTTTTTGATGCTATCAAGTTAACTAAGGAAATGTTGAACAATGAGGTGCCCTTAATTGGATTCGCAGGTTCGCCTTGGACAATTATGTGTTACGCAGTAGAAGGACAAGGGTCTAAAAGCTTTGATAAAGCCAAAGGATTCTGTTTTCAATATCCAGAAGCAGCACACGTTTTATTGCAAAAAATTACAGATACCACTATTTTATACCTAAAAGAAAAAGTAAAAGCGGGAGTAAATGCCGTTCAAATTTTTGACTCTTGGGGCGGAATGTTATCTCCAGTAGACTATCAAGAATTTTCTTGGAAATACATTAACCAAATCGTTGAAGCACTTGCTGATGACGCTCCGGTAATTGTTTTCGGAAAAGGATGTTGGTTTGCTCTTGGCGAAATGGGAAAAAGTCGTGCTTCTGCATTAGGAGTAGACTGGACTTGCTCTCCTAGAAATGCGAGATACCTTTCTGGTGGAAACATTACTTTACAAGGAAATTTTGACCCATCAAGATTGTTATCACCAATTCCGGTGATCAAGAAAATGGTTCACGAAATGATTGACGAATTTGGTAAAGACAAATACATTGTGAATTTAGGTCACGGTATTCTACCAAATATCCCTGTAGATCACGCCAAGGCATTCATTGATGCTGTGAAAGAATACGGACAATAGTAAAGAAGTTTGCAGTCACAGTTTTCAGTTCTTGGTAATTTAAAACTATGACTGGCACTGAAAACTCAAAAAAACATGCTAAGCAAAGGAATACGAGACGAGACGAAAGTAAAGATCGACAATATGTTGGCCACTTTACTTTCTTTGGTTTTTGTACCCAAATTTTGGAGCATTGAAGACACAAGTTTAATTGATAATCAATTGACAGATTTTGGTTTAACAACCGCTATTCTTGATCAAATTGAAGAGAAAGATTTGATTAAATTGTTAGATAAGTACGAAATGGATTGGGAGCAAAAGGGGCAATTTGCTGATTTTTTAGTGGGTTATTCTAAAAATAATCAAATCGATTTTTCTGCGAAAGCCATTGTTATTTACAATCACATCCAAATTGAGAGTAAAACTTTTTCATTTGATATTTTTAATAAGTTAGCTAAGATAAAAGCAAATTCGTAATGAAAAATAAATTTTTTACCTACATACAAAACCTTCAAGATACCATCGTTGCAGGTTTAGAAGCCGTTGATGGACAAGCCAAATTCAAAGAAGACTTATGGGAACGCCCAGAAGGTGGTGGCGGGCGTACACGAGTAATTGAGAATGGTCAAGTTTTTGAAAAAGGCGGTGTCAATATCTCAGCCGTTCACGGAAAGTTACCTGAAGCAATGCAAAAAATGTTTGGCGTAGGCGAAGCAGATTTTTTTGCGTGCGGACTAAGTTTGGTGTTACATCCAAAAAGCCCTATGGTTCCTACGGTTCATGCCAAC